>DASTIE010000222.1:0-13936 GCA_035717865.1 Candidatus Limnocylindrales bacterium | reverse complement strand
CCAACGCGAGCAATGCGGCGATCGTCTCCGATGCGCTGGCCGAACGGCTCGCGGGGTTCAAGGCGGTCCTCGACGACCGGTCGCTGGCGACGGGCCTGCTCGCCGTTCAGGGCCCGCGCGCCGCGGAGGTTCTCGGGCCGCTCACCGATGTCGACCTGGCGAGCCTGCGCTACTACGCCGCCGCCGAGGGCACCGTCGCCGGGATCCCCGGGCTCGTCGCCAGGACGGGCTACACCGGCGAGGACGGGTTCGAGGTCTTCGTCGACACGACCGCGACCGAGAGTCTGTGGGAGGCCTTGCTCACGGCGGTCCGCGCCGCCGACGGGGGACCGGTCGGACTCGGCGCCCGTGACACGCTCCGGCTGGAGGCCGGGATGCCGCTCTACGGCAACGAGCTCGACCGCGAGACGAACCCCTTCGACGCCGGGCTCGGGCGCGTCGTGAAGCTGGAGAAGCCCGGCGACTTCGTCGGCCGCGAGGCGCTGGCGCGCATCGCGAAGGACGGCCCGGAGAAGCGCCTCGTCGGGCTGAGGATCACGGGCCGCGGGATCGCCCGCCACGGCTACCCGGTGCTGGCTGGCGACACGCCGACCGGCGTCGTCACCAGCGGCACCCACTCGCCGACCCTCGGTGCGCCCATCGCGATGGCCTACGTCGCGCCGAGCGATGGCGAGCCGGGTACGATACTGAACGTTGAGGTGCGCGAGCAGCCGGTCTCTGCGGAGGTGGTGCCGCTGCCCTTCTACAAGCGCCAGACCGCTCGCTAGATCCGGGCAGTCGACGCCCGCAGCAGAGGAGGGCCGCATGGTCCCTGGGGACCTTCGCTACACGAAGGACCACGAGTGGCTCCGGGTCGAGGGCGACACCGCGACGATCGGCGTCACGGACTTCGCCGCAGGCCAGCTGGGGGACGTGGTGTTCGTGGACCTGCCGGCCGCCGGCAAGTCCGTCGAGCAGTTCGCGACCTTCGGGGTCGTCGAATCCGTCAAGGCCGTAAGCGACCTGTACGCGCCCGTCTCGGGCGAGGTCGTCGAGGTCAACGGCGAGCTCGGCGGCAACCCGGAGCTCGTCAACAGCGATCCGTTCGGCGCCGGCTGGATGATCAAGGTCAGGCTCGGCGACGCCGGCCAGGTGGCGGAGCTCCTCGATGCCGCGGGCTACGAGAAGCTGACCTCGGAGGGCTGAGGCCTTGGCCTACGGCCCCCACACGCCGGCCGATCGCCGGCGGATGCTCGACGCGCTCGGGATGGAGAGCGTCGACGAGCTGTTCGCGGACATCCCGGAGCCGCTTCGTGCCAGCCCGCTGAAGCTGGACCCGCCGGAGCCGGAGCAGCAGCTCATGGCCCGGCTGTCCGGGCTCGCCGCGCGCAACCGCGTGGAGCTCGCGTCGTTCCTCGGCGCCGGCGCGTACCGCCACTTCTCGCCGCCGATGGTCGACCAGATCCTTCTCCGCGGCGAGTGGTACACGGCCTACACGCCGTACCAGCCGGAGGTCAGCCAGGGCACGCTCCAGAGCATCTACGAGTACGAGTCCCTGATCGCGGAGCTGGTCGGGCTGGACGTGGTCTCCGCGTCGCACTACGACGGCGCCGCCGCAACCGCCGAGGCCGCGCTGATGACGTGCCGCGCCACGGGCCGCGGCCGGGTCCTCGTCAGCCGCGCGGTCCATCCGCAGTACCGCGCCGTCCTCCGAACCTACGTCGACGGTGCCGGGCTCGACGTGGACGACATCCCGATCGTGGCCGAGGGCGACCTCGCCGGCCTGACGGACCTCGAGGCGCTGGAGCGCCTCCTCGCCGATGAATCCCAGCCCACGGCGGGCGTGATCCTGGCGCAGCCCTCGTTCTACGGCCTCCTCGAGCCGATGGCCGAGGCCGGTCGTCTCGCCCACGGAGCCGGCGCGCTGTTCGTGGCGGTCGTCGAGCCCGTGTCACTCGCCGTGCTGGCGCCACCGGGCGCGTACGGCGCCGACATCGCCGCGGGGGAGGGCCAGGCGCTCGGCATCCCGCCGCAGTACGGCGGCCCCTACCTTGGGATCCTCGCCTGCACGGACCCGCTCGTCCGCCAGATCCCGGGCCGGCTCGTCGGCATGACCACGGACGTCGAGGGCCAGCGGGCGTACGTCATGACGCTCCAGGCGCGCGAGCAGCACATCCGGCGCGAGAAGGCCGCCAGCAACATCTGCACCAACCAGACCCTGCTGGCGCTCGCGGCCAGCCTGTGGCTCGCGGCCCTCGGGCCGCACGGACTGCACGACGTCGCGGCGCTGGGAGCCGCTCGCGCGGCCGAGCTGGAGGCCGCGCTCGCCGAGATCGGGATCGCGCGTGTGCACCCGGGCGCCTACCTGAACGAGTTCGCGATCCGCGTCCCGAACGCGGCCGACGTGCACCGCGAGCTGCTCAATCGCGGCGTCCTGGCCGGCCTGATCGTCGCCGAGGCGGTGCCGGACGAGCCGAGCCTCGCGGATTGCCTGCTCGTCTGCGCGACCGAGGTCACGACGAGCGAGGACATCATCCGCTTCGCGCGCGAGCTGGCCGGCGTCGTGGCCAGCGGGGCGCCGAGCGTCTCGACGCCCGCTCCGGTCGGGGTCACGGCGTGAGCGCCAGCGGGCCGCGGCTCCAGCCCTCGCTGTTCGAGCTGTCGCGGGCCGGGCGCCACTCGGACAAGGTCCCGCACCCGCCGAAGGCCGCGCTGGACCGGATCCCCGCGGACCAGCGGCGCGAGCGTCCCCCGGCCCTCCCGGAGGTCAACGAGCCGGACGCGGTCCGCCATTTCGTGAACCTCTCGCAGCTCAACCATGCCGTCGACACCGGCTTCTACCCGCTCGGCTCCTGCACGATGAAGTGGAATCCCAAGGTCAACGAGTGGGCAGCGCGCCTGCCGGGGTTCGCCCAGCTCCACCCGATGGCCCCGGACGACGTCGCTCAGGGCACCCTCCAGCTGCTCTGGGAGCTGGAGCAGATCCTCATCGAGGTCAGCGGGATGCAGGCCGTGACGCTCCAGCCGGCGGCCGGAGCGCATGGCGAGCTGACCGGGATCCTGATGATCCGGGCCTATCACGAGGGTCGCGGCGACACCGGCCGCACGGATGTCCTCGTCCCCGATTCGGCGCACGGCACGAACCCCGCGACCGCCACGATGGCCGGTCTCAGGACGATCTCGATCAAGGCCGCCCCCGATGGCGGCCTGGACCTCGACGGCTTCCGGGCCGCACTCGGCCCCACGACCGCCGCGGTCATGGTCACGAACCCGTCCACGCTCGGGCTGTTCGAGTCACGCATCGGAGAGCTGCTCGAGGCGGTCCACGAGGCCGGCGCCCTGGCCTACATGGACGGCGCGAACCTCAACGCCATCCTCGGACGGTTCAAGCCCGGCGAGGCCGGGTTCGACGTCATGCACATCAATACCCACAAGACGTTCTCGACGCCGCACGGCGGCGGCGGCCCCGGCGCCGGACCGGTCGCGGTCAACGACAAGCTCCTCCCGTTCCTCCCCGCGCCGCGCGTCATCCGCGAGCCCGACGGCCACTTCCGCCTGGAGCGGGTGGGGGAGCGCCCGGCGTCGATCGGGCGGATGCGCTCGTTCGTCGGCAGCACCGGCGTCCTCGTGCGTGCCTATGCGTACCTGCGCACGCACGGCGCGAGCGGCCTGGCCGAGATCACGGACGACGCGGTCCTCGCGGCGAACTACCTGAAGGACCGCCTCGCCGACTCGGGCGTCTTCGACATCCCGTTCCCGGGCGTCTGCAAGCACGAGTTCATCGCGTCGGCGTCGTCGATCAAGAAGAAGACCGGCGTCCGGACGCTGGACATCGCGAAACGGCTCCTGGACCACGGCTTCCACGCACCGACGGTCTACTTCCCGCTCACCGTCGACGAAGCGATGCTGATCGAGCCGACGGAGACCGAGTCCGTGGAGACCCTCGACGCCTTCGCCGACGCGCTGATCGAGATCGCGCGCGAGGCGGAGTCCGATCCGGAGACGGTCAAGACCGCGCCGCATACGGCGCCCGTCAAGCGCCTCGACGAGGCCGGCGCGGCGCGCAATCCCAACCTGCGCTGGCGGCCGGCCCTCGGCGACTGGACGCCCTGCCCGGACTGACGCTCGGCAAGTCCGGGGTTCGCGACCGGCGGATGACCCGCTCGCGTCCGTGACGCGCCTGTAACGTTCCTGCGGGATTCACGTTTGACAGCGGACTTCCCAGCGCTATCCTCTCGGCGCATGGTCGGCCGCAGCCTCCGACAGATCGTCTGGGCACGCCTACGCCGTGACAAGGTCGCGATGTTCACGTTGATCGTGCTCGTCGTGTACTTCCTTGTCGCGGTGATCGGACCCATCGTCGCCCCGATGCTGGGGCTCAGCCCCTACACGCTCGACAAGGACGCGATCGGGGAGCTCGGCGGCCGGCCGAAGCTGCCGAACGGCGGCATCAGCCCGGAGCACCCCCTCGGTGTCGAGTGGGGCACGGGCCGCGACATCCTCGCGCAGCTGCTCTTCGGCCTGCGGATCTCGCTCGTCATCGCGACGAGCGCGACGTTCATCACCGTCTGCATCGGGACGGTCATCGGCATCATCGCCGGCTACGTCGGCGGGCTGACGGACACCCTGATCGGCCGGTTCATGGACCTCATCCTGGCGTTCCCGTTCCTCCTGATCATCCTGGCGCTGTCGAACGTGCTCACGTCACGTCTCACCGCGCTCGGGGTCCCGGAGGGGAACCCATCGAGGATCCTCTATCTCATCCTCGTGATGAGCGTGTTCGGATGGCCGTACCTCGCACGCATCGTGCGCGGTCAGGTCCTCAGCCTGCGCGAGCGCGAATTCGTCGAAGCCGCCGTCGCGATGGGCGCGAAGCGGCGACGAATCCTGTTCGGCGAGATTCTCCCGAACCTGTGGGCGCCGATCCTGGTCTACGCCACCCTGACGCTCCCGGCGTACATCGGCCTCGAGGCCGCACTGTCGTTCCTGGGCGTCGGCGTGCTGCCTCCGGAGACGACCTTCGGGGCGATGCTGGCCAACTCGGTCGCCTACTTCCGTGTTGTTCCCACCTACCTGTTCATCCCGGGAACAGTGCTGGTCGTGCTCGTTGTCGCATTCAATCTCTTCGGAGACGCCGTCCGGGACGCGCTTGACCCGAAGGCCATCCATTAAGTCGGCGGCGCCGCCCGCTGGTGGACTAGGAGGCCACCCGCCACGCGCGCTACCCGCCGGAAAGCACGTATGATCCGTGGCCTGTTGTCCGGGATCGGCCCGGGCACCCTGGAGGATGAAAATGGTTAGATCCCGATCGTGGTCGCTCCGGGCAGCCGGCCTGGGCATCACCACCGTGATGCTCGTGGCCTGTGGCGGCTCACCCGCCACGCCGGCAGCCGGCTCAGGTGGACCACCGGCCACCGGCGGCCCCGCCGAGACTCCGGATACCACTGGCGCGCAGCCCGGCGGGACGATCTACGTCCTGACCCAGGCGGAGCAGTGGAACCACGTCGACCCGCAGCGCGCGTACACCGGCGAGGACCTCGCGTTCTTCGGCGGCACGACGATGCGCGCCCTTACCGCCTACAAGTTCTCGCCCGATGATGCCGAGGGCACGTCCCTCGTCCCGGACATGGCGACGGACCTCGGCACCGCCACTGACGAAGGCAAGACGTGGAGCTTCACGCTTCGCGACGGCGTCACCTGGCAGGACGGCACGGACGTCACCTGTGAGGACATCAAGTACGGCGTGTCGCGAACGTTCGCGAACAACGTCATCAGCGAGGGCCCGACCTACGCGGTCCAGTACCTCGACATCCCGCCGGCCACAGACGCGGACACGGAGGCTGGCTTCCTGTCCAGCTACCACGGCCCGTACGACAAGACCGAGGCGAACGCGGCCGGCAAGGCTGCCTTCGACAAGGCGGTCACGTGTGACGGCAAGACGATCACGTTCCACCTGAACGCCCCCCACGGCGACTTCAACTACACCGTGACCCTCGGGTTCGGTGCGGTTCCTGAGGCCGCGGACACCGGCGAGACCTACGGCACGGTTGCGCCGTACGTCATGAGCAATGGCCCGTACAAGGTCGAGAGCTACACCACCGGCAACGGCGGCAAGTACGTCCTCGTTCGCAACGAGAACTGGAACCCGGCCAGCGATGACTATCGCAAGGCCTACCCGGATCGCTGGGAAGTCCAGTTCGGCATCGATGCGAAGATCCTTGATCAGCGCATCATGGAAGGCTCGGGCGAGGACGCCTACGCCATCCAGTACGGCCAGATCCAGCCCGAGAACCTGGGCGTCATCTTCGAAGACACCGAGAAGACGAACCCCGACTTCGAGGGTCGCGCGATCAGCGGCTTCGACCCGTACTCGCGCTACTACTTCATCAACACCAACAAGGTCCCCGACGTCAAGATCCGCCAGGCCATGGCCGTGGCTCTTGACCGCGAGGCTCTCCGCCTGAACATCGGTGGCGCGTTCGCCGGCGACTTCGCCGACGGTGCGATCAAGCCGAACATCGGGCAGGACTACGCCCCGACCGGCCTGTGGGACAGCTACTTCGGCAAGGAGATCCCGGGAACGGGTGACGTTGAGCTCGCCAAGCAGCTCATCGCCGACTCCGGCAAGCCCGCGCCGAAGCTCGTGTTCAACTTCGCCGATACCCCGACCAACCAGAAGAGCGCGGCGATCATCATCGACTCGCTCGGCAAGGCTGGTATCACGGTGGAGCCGGCGCCGCTCGAGCCCGGTTCGTACTACAGCGTCGTCTTCGATCCCGAGAAGTCCGGTGACTTCGGGACCGGCGGCTGGGGTGCGGACTGGCCGAACGCGTCGACCGTCATCCCGCCGCTCTTCACCCAGAAGGGTGGCTGGGACCTGGCGCAGCTTGACGATCCGGCAGTGAACGCGGCAGTCGATGCTGCGAACGCCGAGCTGGATCGGGCCAAGCAGGCCTCCATGTGGCAGGCGATCAACAAGCAGTCCGCCGAGGAGATGTGGCACATCCCCACCTTCTTCGGGCTCAGCCAGACGATCGCCGGCACCAAGGTCGGTCCGGTCTACCGCTGGTCGGCGTACGGCTCCTGGCCGTACGGCGAGATGTACGTCACCGAATAGCGATCAGAGGACTCTGATCTAGCAACCGATCCCCGGGGGAGCGGCCACGCCGTCTCCCTCGGGGATCAGCTCTATCACGCAGCAGTCAGGAGGGCAGTCACGTGGCGGCGTACATCTTCCGGCGCTTCCTGCTGATGCTCACGCTCCTGTTCATGCTGAGCGTGATCGTCTTCTTCCTCTTCCAGATGCTCCCGGGTGATCCCGCACGATTGAGCTGTGGCAAGGCCTGCACGCCGGAGATCGTGGAGCTCAACCGGAAGCGCCTGGGCTATGACAAGCCCGTCATCGAGCAGTACCGCCTGTTCGTCTCCGGCATCTTCTTCGGCCGGACGTTCTCGGAGGACTCACCGCAGCCGATCAAGTGCGAGGCGCCCTGCCTGGGTTACTCGTTCGATCGTCGCGAAGAGGTGATGTCGCTCATCGCGCGCGCTGCGCCGGCGACCTTCTGGCTGGCCGTCGGAGCGTTCATCATGTGGCTCACCGTCGGCATCAGCCTCGGGATCTACGCCGCGCTCCGCCGCGGCAGGTGGCAGGACCGGTTGACGCTCGGCATCTCCCTCGTCGGCTACTCGATGCCGTCGTTCTTCATCGGGTTGATGCTGTATTACTTCGTCGTCATCCAATACAAGCTGTTGCCGAAACCGGAGTACGTGTCGCCGTTCGACGATCCGCTCCAGTTCGTGCAGGCGATGTTCCTGCCGTGGATCGTGCTCGCGGTCCTGTACGCCGCGTTCTACATGCGCCTGACCCGCAACCAGGTCCTGGAGGTCCTGAACGACGACTACGTCCGCACGGCCCGCGCCAAGGGCCTGCCGGAGCGCACCGTGGTGGTCAAGCACGCGCTGCGCGCCGGCCTGACCCCGATCGTGACGTCCGCGGGCCTTGATCTCGCCGGCCTCCTCGGCGGCGCGATCATCTCGGAGAACATCTTCAACCTGCCGGGCCTCGGCTCCCTCGCCGTGAACTCCATCGTCGAATCGGATCTGCCGGTGATCACCGGGATCACGATGCTGACGGCGAGCCTGATCATCGTGGCGAACCTCGTGGTCGACCTGCTCTACGCGGTCATCGACCCGCGCGTCCGCCTCACATGAGGCAGCCGGACAGCCTCAGGGTCGACCAGCGTCCCGAGGGAGAGCCCTACCTCTCCGTCTCGAACCTGGTCGTCAGGTTCCCGAGCGAGGATGGCGTCGTCAACGCCGTCGAGGGCGTCAACTTCTCCGTGACGCGCGGCAAGACGCTGGCCGTCGTCGGCGAATCGGGCTCCGGCAAGAGCGTGACGGCGCTCGCGATCATGGGCCTCGTCAACCGCAAGTCGGCCAAGGTCACGGGCGAGGTCTGGCTGGACGGCGAGGAGCTTATCGAGAAGCCGGACGCGGCCATCCGCAAGCTTCGCGGCAACAAGATGGCCATGATCTTCCAGGACCCGATGTCCAGCCTCCACCCGTTCTACCGCGTCGGCGCCCAGCTCTCCGAGGCGGCGCGCATTCATCGCAAGCTCAGCAAGAAGGCCGCCCGGGACGAGGCGATCGAGATGCTGAACCGGGTCGGCATCCCGGCCCCGCGCCGTCGCGTCGACGATTACCCGCACCAGCTGTCGGGTGGCATGCGCCAGCGCGTGATGATCGCGATGGCCCTCATCAACTCGCCGGCGCTGCTGATCGCTGACGAGCCGACCACCGCGCTCGACGTCACGGTCCAGGCCCAGATCCTCGACCTGATCGGGCAGCTCCAGACGGAGTTCAATACGGCGGTGATCGTCATCACCCACGACCTCGGCATCGTCGCGGACATCGCCGACGACGTCGCGGTCATGTACGCCGGTCGCGTGGTAGAGGACGCCCCCACCACCAAGCTCTATGCCAGCCCGGAGATGCCGTACACGCTCGGCCTGCTGGCCTCGATCCCGCGCATGGACCGCGAGACGGACCGGCTGGACCCGATCCGCGGCAACCCGCCGTCCCCGCTGAAGCACCCGGACGGCTGCGTCTTCCACCCGCGCTGCAAGTACACCGACCGCGTGCCGAACCGGGCCTGCTTCACCGTCCGGCCCGAGCTGCTGGAGAGCGAGAAGGACCACTTCGTGCGATGCCACATCGAGCCGGAGGAGCGCCGTCGGATCGCGGCGAGCGTCCTCGGCACCGGCGCCGGCGGCAACGCCGCGATCGCGACGGCGGGGACCGACGGGACTGGCGCGGTCGCGCCCGTTGGACGACCCGCATGACGGAGATGACCGAAGCGGCCCCGGAGATCAAGGAGGCCCCGCCGCTCCCAGCGCCGGCCAAGGAGATCCTTCGCGTCACGGACATGCGGAAGTGGTTCCCGATCAGGTCGCGCGGGTTTTCGCTGTTCTCGCGAACCATCGGGCAGGTCAAGGCGGTCGATGGGATCAGCCTGAACCTCAACGCCGGCGAGACGCTCGGGCTCGTGGGCGAGAGCGGCTGTGGCAAGTCGACCGCCGGGCGGACGATCCTGCGACTCCTCGCGCCGACCGACGGCAAGATCGTCGTCGACGGCGAGGACATCACGGACCTCTCGGTCGACAAGCTCGTGCCGTTCCGGAAGAAGGCCCAGATCATCTTCCAGGACCCCTACAACGCCCTGAACCCGCGGCACACCGTCGGCACGATCATCAGCGCGCCGTTCCACGTGCAGAAGATCAAGCCCCAGGGCGGCGTCAAGAACGCCGTGTACGAGCTGATGGAGCGCGTGGGGCTGAACCCGGAGCACTACAACCGCTACCCGAACGAGTTTTCCGGCGGCCAGCGCCAGCGCATCGGGATCGCCCGCGCGATCGCGCTGAAGCCGCGATTCATCGTCGCCGACGAGCCGGTCTCGGCCCTCGACGTCTCGATCCAGGCGCAGATCCTGAACCTGATGCGCGACCTCCAGGACGAGTTCGGAATCGCGTACCTGTTCGTGGCCCATGACCTCGCCGTGGTGCGGAACATCTCCCACCGTGTCGCGGTCATGTACCTCGGCAAGATCATGGAGAGCGCGCCGCGGAAGGTCCTGTACTCCGCGCCGCTGCACCCGTACACCCACTCGCTGCTGTCGGCGGTGCCGATCCCGGACCCGAAGCGCCAGCGGGGACGCGGACGGATCCTCCTCGAGGGCGACCTGCCGAGCCCGATCGACCCGCCCTCGGGCTGCGTCTTCCGGACCCGCTGCTTCGCGGCCCAGGAGCGCTGCGCGGTCGAGGTCCCGCCGCTGCGGGAGCTGGCGCCGAACCACTTCGTCGCCTGTCACTTCCCGGTCGAGGCGAAGGACCTGCCGCAGCGGATCGACCTCACGGCCACACCGGGCGGCGCGGGATCGGATGAGAGCGACGGCATGAACGCTGACTACCTGCCGGCCAACCCGAGCGACGACGCGAGGCTCAAGGCCCCGGGCGTCTGACCTCGCGGAGCCACGCCGACCGCTCGGGCGCAATCCCGGTGGCCCCCGTGCGACGCGTCACCCTCAGGGCGGTGGCACGGTCTCCAACACGTACTCCCACCCCGGCTGCCATTCGAACGGCGCTGCGATGAGCGCGCCGAGGTCGTATCCCAGCAGCAGGTGGTCGAGCGCGAGGAGGTTCGCCGAGTGCGCGACCACGAGGACGCGGCCGCCGTCGTGGCGAGCGCGCAGGTCGTCGAGGAGGCTCCGGGTCCGCGCGACGACGTCGCGGTAGCTCTCGCCACCCAGCCAAGGGAAATCCAGGTGGTGGGCGCGCTCCCGCTCCAGGTCCTGGCGCGGCATGCCGTTGCGGCGCCCGTAATTGCACTCCCGGAGCCGCCCGTCGATGTGCGTCGGAATCGCGACGTCCGCGAAGGCGATGCGGACCGTCTCGAGGGCGCGCTCCAGGTCGGACACGTAGACCGCGTCGAGGCCGTCGTCACGCCTCCGCGCCCCGAGCTCCGCGGCCGTCTCTCGCCCCCGTGCCGACAGCTCGCCGGGCAGCCAGCCGGTGGCGATCCCGGCCTCGTTGTCGGTCGTGATCGCGTGCGTCTCGTAGACGAGCTGGAGGGCCACGCGATGAGGGTAGCGGCGGTTCCACGGGGCCCGGGCACGCTCGCGACCGAGTGGGGCCGGGACTAGACTCGGCTCGTGCAGACCCTTCGGATCGCGCTCGCCCAGCTGGCGCCGCGGCTCGGCGAGCTCGAGGCGAACCTCCAGCGCCACGCAACGATCCTCCGCTCCGCACGCAGGCAGGGGGCGGGCCTCGTGGTGTTCCCGGAGCTCGGGCTCACGGGCTACCTGCTGCAGGACCTCGCGGCCGAGGTGGCCATCCGCCTCGATGACCCACGGCTCTCGCAGCTTGCCGCGGAGACTGCGAGCGGCGGCTCCGCGATCGTGTCCTTCGTCGAGGAGTCCGGCGACCACCGGCTGTTCATTGCCGCCGCGCTGCTCGAGGACGGCGAGATCCGGCACGTCCACCGGAAGGTCTTCCTGCCGACCTATGGCCAGTTCGACGAGCGCCGCTTCTTCGCCGCGGGCGACACGATCCGGGCGACGCCCTCGAGGCTTGGGGTCGGCCTCGGCATCGGGGTGTGCGAGGACTTCTGGCACCTCGGGACGCCGCTGCTGCTCGCGCTGGACGGGGCCCAGGTGCTGGTCAACGTCTCGTCCTCGCCGGGCCGCGACCTGGCTGCCCGCAACGAGGTCGGGCTGGGAACGGCGACCTCTTGGCGGACGCTGATGCGCACCTATGCGCAGCTGACGACCTCGTACGTCGTCTTCGTGAACCGCGTCGGCGTCGACGAGTCGATGACCTTCTGGGGCGGGTCGGAGGTCATCTCGCCGTCCGGCGAGCCCATCTTCTCCGCGCCGTTCTTCGACGATGACCTGTACCTCGTCGAGGTCAACCTCGAGGACGTCCGCCGCGAGCGGATCGCGCTCCCGCTCCTGCGCGACGAGCGCCTGGAGCTGCAGGCGCGCGAGCTCGGGCGCGTGATCGCCGAGCGGGCCGGCCTCGCGACGGACACCACGGCCGAGCCGGGCTCCGCGCCCGGTCTCGATGTGGCCCCGGAGTGGCGAGACCGGCCGGCCACCACCGGTGGCCCGGCGAGCGCCACCGCTCGCGGTAGCGCCCGGGAGCCGACGCCGCTCCGGCCCGGAAAGCGCCGAGCCGCGTCACGGTGAGCACCACGGCACCGCTTCCCGTGGACGACGCGGGCCGGCCCCTCTTCGAGCTGCCGGACGAGCTCGCGATCGACACCGACGTCGCCCGGCGCGTCATGGCGGACTTCATCCGCGGCCAGCTCCGCCAGGCCGGGTTCGAGCGGCTGGTGCTCGGCCTGTCCGGCGGGATCGACTCCGCGCTCGTCGCCTACCTCGTCGCGGAGGCCATCGGCGCCGAGCGGCTGCTGGCCGTGCTGATGCCGTATCGAACGTCCTCGCCGGCCTCGAAAGCCGATGCCGAGGCAGTCGTGGCGGCTCTGGGCTGCCCGAGCGAGCTCGTCGAGATCAGCCCGATGGTGGACGCCTACTTCGGCACGCCGGGTGATCCGGGGACGCCGGGCGAGGCGGGCAGGCTGGACGTGACCGGCGCCGGCGGCGCGGACACGGTCGGCGCCTCGTCGCTGCGCCGCGGCAACTTCATGGCCCGGATGCGGATGAGCGTCCTGTACGACAAGTCGGTCGTGTTCGGCGGGCTCGTCGTCGGGACGGGCAACAAGACCGAGTCGCTGATCGGCTACACGACGCTCTTCGGCGACAGCGCCTGCGCGTTCAACCCGATCGGCGATCTCTACAAGAGCCAGGTCCGGCAGCTGGCTGCGGCGATCGGCGTGCCGCACTCGATCATCGCCAAGGCGCCGTCGGCCGATCTCTGGCCCGACCAGACCGACGAGGGCGAGGGGGCCTTCAGCTACCCGGTCCTGGATCGCGTCCTGTACTGGCGGATCGACCGGCGGCGGTCCACGGACGAGCTGGTCGCGATGGGCTTCGAGCGCGCGCTCGTCGAGCGCGTGGAGCGGCTCGTGGCGACCTCGGAATTCAAGCGCCAGGTCCCGCCGATCGCAAAGCTCGGGCCGAGGACCGCGGGCGTCGACTACCTGTACCCGCGGCGTCGCCCGGGCTCCGCGCGCACCTAGGGAGTGGCGGCCCGCACGCCTCGCTCGGGTGCCGGGGGGACGCTGTACGTCGTCGCGACGCCGATCGGCAACCTCGGCGACGTCACGCTGCGGGCGCTCGAGGTGCTCCGGGCGGTGCCGCTCATCGCCGCGGAGGACACGCGCGTGACGAAACGGCTGCTCGCCCGATACGACATCCCGACGCGCACGGTGTCGTTCCACGCCCGGAGCGGGCCGGCGCGGCTCAGGGAGCTGCTCGAGCACCTGCGCGGCGGTGCGGACCTCGCGGTGGTCACGGACGCGGGGACGCCGGGCGTGAGCGACCCCGGCGAGGAGCTCGTCGTCGCATGGGCGGCCGAGGCCGGCGACGGTGGCCAGCGCGGCGAACGCGGCGAATGGGGCGGGGTCGTGCCGATCCCCGGCGCGTCGGCGGTCATGGCTGCGGTCGCGGCGAGCGGGATCGCCGGCCCGCGTTGGGGCTTCGAAGGGTTCCTCCCGCGCGCGGGTCGCGAGCGGCGGGAGCGCCTGGCTCGGATCGCTGCGGACGATCGATCGACCGTGCTGTTCGAGGCGCCGACACGGCTCGCGGCCACGCTGCGCGACCTCGCGACGGCGTGCGGCGCGGGCCGGCCCGCGGCCGTATGTCGTGAGCTGACCAAGCTTCACGAGCAGGTCGCACGCGCGACCCTCGAGGAGCTCGCGAGCGCCGTCGCCGACGGCTCGATCCCGGCGCGCGGTGAAATCGTGATCGTCGTCGCGTCCGCGACGGAGGCTTCAAGGCCCG
>DASTIE010000221.1:0-3336 GCA_035717865.1 Candidatus Limnocylindrales bacterium | reverse complement strand
CGGTACAGCGGCCACGGATCGCCGCGGAACGGGGTCGCGAGCCGCCGCGTGAGGTTCGCCTGGTAGATCTCGCCCCTGGCGATCGACTGCCGCACCGACTCGACGCCGGCCTCGTAGTCGGCGCGGTCGAGGCCCGAGCGGAGCTCCA
The DNA here is from genome assembly GCA_035717865.1 of Candidatus Limnocylindrales bacterium. Lineage (GTDB taxonomy): Bacteria > Chloroflexota > Limnocylindria > Limnocylindrales > CSP1-4 > UBA5189. The sequence continues at coordinate 3,188 of DASTIE010000221.1, read as the reverse complement.
GGCCTCCATCGTCGCGGGACCGCGATCGTGCGTGCGCGCCGTGCGCGCCCCCGAGCGGCGTGCGTTGGGCGCCACCGAGCGCCCGCTTGCGAACCCACGCGAGCCGCTCGTCGAGCGCGGCGATCCGCTCGTCGACCGCGCGCCCGCCGAACCACGCGACGCCGTCCCGGCGATCCCACGCGATGACCCAGTCGTGGAGCGCCAGGCGCAGCACCGGCAGCTCCTGGTCCGCGGTCGCGATCGACGGCAACCGCTCGAACCGCCGGCCGAGGTCGTAGCCGAGGAAGCCGGCGAGCCCGCCGAGGAACGGCGGGGCAGCCAACGCGGGCTCGCGCGTTCCCGCATGCCCAGCTCGCGGCGTCGCCGATCCCGGTCCCGGATGGACGGCCGCGTCGGACAGGCGCGCGAGGAGCCGGCGGGCATTCGCGAACGCGTCCGGACCCTCGGAAGGCGCCTCGAGGACCGCCACCGGATCGGCGCTGAGGTACGTCCAGCGAGCATTCCGACCGGGGCGGGCGCTCTCCAGGAGCACGAGGCCGGGCAGGTCGAGAAATCGCTCCGCGACGTCCATCGGCGCGACGTCGTCGAGCGCCGGCAGGCGCTCGAGGCGCACGCCCGGAGCCTCCCGCGATGTTCGCGTCTCGGTCGATGGACGGTCCACGGCGCGATGATCCCACAGGCCCGCCTTGCGCCAGGTACTACGAGTCCGTAGTATCTCGCCGTGCGTCATGTCAGGATGGCCGTCGCTCTCGCGTCCGCGTTCGCGCTCGCGGCGCTCGCCGGCGCCTGCTCGCCCAGCCCGACCGCGGCGCCTTCGGGCGCCCCAGCGTCCCCGACGCCGGCCGCCACCACCGCGGCCGCCTCGCCGACCGCGGCCGTCGTGGCGACTCCCCAGGGCTCGCTCGATCGCATCGCCAGCTGGCGTGCCGACATCGACTCGATCATCCCGGGCCTGGAGCGGATCCACCCGAATCCGTTCCACGGGACCTCGAAGGCCGCGATGGAGGCCGCGGCGGCGGAGCTGTCCGCGGGTGCGGCGAATCTCAGCGACGACGAGCTCATGGTCGGCATCGCTCGCATCGCGGCGCTGGTCAGCGCGAACGGCTGCGACGGCCACACCGGGCTGTACGTGTGGGGCACGGGCAGCTATCCCGTCGAGAGCCTGCCGCTGCGCCTGTGGCTGTTCGGCGACGACGTCGTCATCGTGAATGCGCGGGACCACCCGGAGCTCGTCGGCGCGAAGATCGAGAGCATCGAAGGCCGACCGATCGATGACGTCCGAGCTGCCCTCGACCCACTGATCCCGCGCGACAACGCCCAGACGGTCCGGCTCCTGACGCCGCGCTTCCTCCTCATCCCCCAGGTCCTCCGTGGCATCGGGCTGGCGAACGACAGCTCGGTCAGGTTCCGGTACACCGCCGCCGGCGTCAGCAGGGAGGTGGACCTGGCCTCCATCCCGATGGTGGACTACAACAGCTGGGCCGGCGCGTACGGCCTGCACCTTCCCCTTCCCCCGACGCACCCCGACGTCCGCTACCTCTCGCGCGTCGATGAGGCCCTGTGGTGGGAGATGCTGCCCGACGGCGCGACCCTCTACGTCCAGTACAACCGTGTCGAGTCGCCGGGGTCCGGCCTCACCGATCTCCGGGACGCGCTCGCCGCGCCGGAGGTCGCACGGGTGGTCCTCGACCTCCGCAACAACTTCGGGGGCGAGGTCAGCCCGCTCGACGCGATGGTCGACCTCTTCGACGACCCCGCGGTCGACCAGCCGGGCCAGCTGTTCGTCGTGACCGGCCGGAACACGTTCTCGTCGGCAAGCATGCTCGCGGCCCGGCTGGAGGCCGAGACCGACGCCCAGTTCCTCGGCGAGCCGATGGGCGGCTGCCCGACGTTCTACGGGGACGTCGAAGAGCTGCCGCTGCCCAACTCCGGGCTGACCGTGCTGGTCTCGGCGACGCACGAGGTCGGCGTGGCTGCCGACGACACCCGCCAGACGATCCCCCTCGATGCGGTTGCGGAGATCACGCAGGAGGAGTGGGCGGCGGGCGAGGATCCGGCACTGGACCTGCTCCGCATCGCGGCGCCGTGAGCGGCCCGTCCTCCAGGCCCCTCGATACCTCGCTGCTGTTCGACGTCTTCGCCCTGAACCAGGCCGTCTGGCGGCTGCTCGCGGACGCGATGCAGGAGGGACCGCTGACACCGGCGGAGTACGCCGTCTACAGCGCGATCTTCGAGCTGGAGGCGGCCTCGCCGACGCGCATCGCGGCGCGGCTCGGGGTGCGCCTGACGACGTTCATGGACCAGCTGCGCGACATCACGCAGCGGGGCCACGCTCGCCGACTGCCGAACCCGGCGGATCGGCGGTCGTATCGCGTCACGCTGACCGCGGAGGGTCGCGCCGCGCACCGAGCGGCCAACGAGCGCTTCGAGCGCGCGTACGCCGCGTTCGGCGTCGAGCTCGGCCCGGAGGGGCCGGCAAAGGCTGCGATCAGAGCGGTTCGGGACGCGGCGGATCGCGCCCGGGAGGTGCTGGCCGCTAGCCCTCACCCGTCCGCCGGTCGCGCCGGCTGAACTCGTCGAGCGCCTGCCGGCAGGCGTCCGCCAGGCGCTGGGCCTGCCGCGCGATCCAGGGGTCCACGCGGGTCGAGTCCTCGATCGTCAGGGTGACGCCGGTCGGGCCGTCGTCGAGCACGATCCCGGTCTGGTTTCGGTAGTCCGCGTACCAGTTCGCCTGCAGCTGCAGCAGGGCGTCCGTGACGACGCGCGCCTCGAACAGCCAGTCGAGATGGGTCGCATTCAGCCGATCGACGATTGCCGAGAGGTCGATCGGTCGGCCTCGAGGAACCCGCGCCACGAGGTCCACGACCCGGAGATTGGTGAACGGATCGGCGGACTCGGCAAGGACCGGAGGCCGTGGGTCGGCCCGAGGCATGCCCTGCGGCGCCGGTCGAAGCTCAGCGAGGTGTGCCACGAGGCGGCAGGCTACCACCGGCGCGGCGCGGGATGGCTCGAGCTCCGAGCACAAGCGCCCTCCCGATGCCCTCCACCGGTTTCGTTCGCGGCGGGGTAGGGCTCGCTCCGGGCCGGCCTGTTCGGCAGCCTATGGGCCTAGAGAAGCTCCCCGTGCGCTGACGCGGTCGGCTCGCCCTCGCGGGGGCGTGGCTCCTCTCCGGGGCCGTAGCCGTTCC
>DASTIE010000220.1:0-12912 GCA_035717865.1 Candidatus Limnocylindrales bacterium | reverse complement strand
TGCGCTGGCGCTCGACGTCGTGCCGCTGTTCGAGTCGTCCGACGCGCTCACGAGCGCGGGCGAGATCCTCGATGGGCTCCTCGCCGACCCTCGCTACCGCGAGCACCTCCGCGGGCGCGGCGACCGGCAGGAGGTGATGCTTGGATACTCCGACTCGAACAAGGAATCGGGCTACGTCGCCGCCAACTGGCTGCTGCACCGGGCCCAGGCGACTCTCGCCTCCGTGGCCGCTCGCCACGCGATCGAGCTGACACTGTTTCACGGCCGCGGCGGCGCGATCGGGCGGGGTGGGGGACAGCTGGAGCTGGCGGTCGCGGCACAGCCACCTGGCTCGGTGGCGGGCCGCCTCAAGGTGACGGAGCAGGGCGAGGTCGTCTGGACGCGTTACGGCGACCCGGAGCTCGCGCTCCGGCATTTGGAGGCATTGACCGCCGCGGCGCTGGACTCGCTGCCCCGTCCCGACGAGCCGCCGGATGGGCGCGCGGATCCCGACGGCGCCGCCGCGGTGATGGACGAGCTCGCCACGGAAGCGCGGCGCGCGTACCGCGGGCTCGTTCATGACGACCCGGGCTTCGCGGGCTTCTTCGCGCGGATGACGCCGATCGACGAGATCGCCCGCCTCCAGCTCGGCTCGCGGCCACCGAAGCGTTCCACGAGCCGCTCGGACGACCGCTCGATCGACGACCTCCGCGCCATCCCGTGGGTCTTCGCCTGGTCGCAGGCGCGGGTGGAGCTGCCGGCGTGGTTCGGGCTCGGGACGTCGATCGAGGCCTTCGAGCGCGCCCACCCGCTCGATGGCGAACTCCGACTCGGCGAGCTGTACGCCTCGTGGCCCTTCTTCCGATCGCTCATCGACCACGCCCGCCTGGCGGTCCGCCGCGCCGACATCGCCCTCGCCCGCGGCTACGCGTCGCTGGCCACGGAGCCGGGCGATGCCGGTCGATGGCAGGCCATCGAGCAGGAGTTCGACCGGACCCGTCTCGCTCTTGATCGCCTGCCACTCCCGGTGGGCGCGTCGACCGCCGCGGAGAAGTCGGAGGCGGAAGCGGTTCTACGGTCAACGGGGCTTCGGGCGCCGTACATCGACACGCTCTCCGTCCTTCAGCTGGAGCTCCTGCGTCTGCTCCGCGAACGGGAGGCGGCCGATCCTGCCAACCCGTCGATCCCGCTCATCCGGCCATTGATCGCTCTGACGATCAGCGGCCTCTCAGCGGCCCTCCAGGGAACCGGCTGAGCGATCCCCGAGCGGCAATGGTTCCGCACCGAGGTCTACGGTGTCAGCGTCGAGCGTTCGACCGACCGAAACGAGCCGTCGGCATATTCAAGGGCACGGAAGCCCCACTGGTAGCGATGACGGTTGCCCGCCTCATCGACGACCGAAGCCTCGCCGGATTCGCCGAAGCTGTGCGTCCGGATCGCGCCACCCGAGTCCTCGGAACGGAAGACGTCGTTGTCGGTGGCTGCGACGTGGGCTGTGCCGATCGCGAATGGGACGGCACTCTCGTCGGTGTCCGCGCAGGGTCCGGACAGGGTCGCGTCCTGATCCAGCGGCCACAGCTCGAGGTTCCGCGTCACCGCGTACCGTGCAATCACCGGTCCGCGGGAAACGACGCGGAACTGCCCGGTGACGAGCTCGGTGACGGGAGCGGGTCCCGCAAATCCCTCGGCCTCCCAGGCACAGTAGGCGTCGCGGGTGATGTTCCAGAAGCCAACGAGGTGGTTCGACGTATCGGGGAAGACCGAGAAGATCGGCTCCTCGAACGTCTCGGTACCCGCCAGCGTTGGCGTGGCCGTCGAGAGCAGCAGGGCCAGTGCGATCAGGCCGGCGCGTCGGTGTCGCATCGCTTCGCTCCTCGTTCGGGCCGTTGGCACAACGGCCATCCACCCGGAGCGTCCACCTGCTCACTCAACGCTGGCTCTATGGCGTGCCTTCCCTGCGAGAGACCCCCGAGGTTGCAGATCCGGCTCAGGAGGGCTGCTTGCAGCCCGCGATGTCCAGTCCCGCAGCCTGAGCTGCACGGCTTGCGGGGATGCACGGCACCTCGACCTGGCCGCTGATCACCTCGTCGCGCAACGCCTCCAACCGCTCGCGGTAGGGCTCCAGGAAGCCTCCGCTGTACGTGAGCGCGATGACGCCGGATCCGAGCCCGAGCATGTGGCGTCCGGGCACGAACCTGCCTTCGGCTTCGTCCGCCAGGATCTCGTAGACCGCGAGGTCCAGGCGTTTCACCATCGACGTGAGGATGTGCTCGCGCCAGACCGGCTCGTTGACGCCGCCGATGAAGTACTGGTCAACGTCGACGCCGATCGCCCACAGATGCGTGCCGTCGTCGGAGAGGTCAGCGGCCGCCTTGAAGACGCCCGTGCCAGAGTCTCCTGCCGCGTGGAAGATGACGTCGGCGCGGTCCGCGTACATCGCGCGCGCCGCAGCCTCGCCGAGGGCCGGGCTGACGAACCCCTCGAAATTCGGGGGCGCGGTCAGGTATGTCGTCAGAACCTCGACGTCTGGTCGGATCGCCCGCGCGCCCGCCTCGAAGCCCGCCTGGAACCGCCAGATCACGGGAATGTCGATGCCGCCGACGAAACCCACGACGCCGCTCTGGCTGTGGAGGGCAGCGGCGGCCCCCGCGAGGTAGGCTCCTTCCTCATCGGCGAAATGGAGGTTGCGGACGTTCGGGCCGGCGCCGCTGTCGCCTCCGGTGACGAACCGGATCTCCGGGTGGCGCGCGGCGGCGGTCGCGACGTCCGTGTTGAGCGTGAAGACGAAGAGCAGGTCCGGTCCCTCGTTCGCCAGCGCCTCCAATGCCATGTTCGCCCCGGCGACGTCGCTGTCCCGCTCGATCGGGATCAGCCCGAACTCCGAGACGCCTCTGTCGAAACCGGCCTCGATGAGGCCATCGACGGTCCCGTTCGCGTGAAACAGCAGACCAACGGTCGAAGGTGTGTCGCCGAGAGCTGCATATGCGGCGACAGCCCCGCCGATGAGCAGTACGAGCGTCGCGACCAGAGCGATGAGGCGATTTCTGCTTCCGCGCTGGAGGCGTTGCACCTCGGCCGAGCTGGCGGACAGCGCCGCGGCCTGGGCGGCGTGGAAATCATTCGATGCCTGCAGAAACTCCTCCTCGCGCGAAGTCAGTCGCATCACGACGCCGGTGCGCCAGGCGGTGAACTCCTCGAGTCGACCGCCCGTGAGGAGGTAGCCGCCGTCGCGCCCCGATTCCTCCCACTCTTCGAGGGCAGCGACGAAGGTCTCGTGGCGCCGGAGGGCCGTCCGGTGACGATCGATCCAGCCCGCGAGCCGATCCCATTCCCAGAGGAGCGCCTCGTGCGCGACTTCGACGGTTGCCGCGCCGGTCGACTCCGCGCGATCGAACGACAGCAGCCGATCCTGGCCATAGGCATCGAGCACCGTCGACAGTGCGACGGGATCGAGGCCGGTATCCGTCAGCTCGGAGAGGAGAACGCGGCGACGTGAGTCTGCGGTCCCGCGCCCGGGCCGAACGAGGCGCAGGAACACCTGCGTGGCCGTTCGCTGCTCGTTCGAGTCGAGCGCGCCGAACGCCTCTTCGGCGCGTCGCGACAGGACGCCTTGAAGACCACCCAGCTCGCGGTAGTGGGCGAGGCTCAGCGTCCTGCCGCGTCGCCGCTCGTACAGCTGGGTCAGGGTGTACTGCAGAAGGGGCAGGCCGCCCGGCTGGTCCGCGGTGTCCGCGATGAGCGTGGCGATGAGTGCAGGCTCGATGCTGATGCCGGCCTTCTCGGCGGGTCGGACGACAGCTTCCTCGAGCTCTTCGACGGTCATCGGAAGGATGTTGACGACGCTTGGCAGGAAGAGCTTCGCGAACGTTGGGTAGAGGAGCGGGCGGTCGTAGAAGTCCCCGCGCATCGCCAGAACGACCGTTAGCCGGGAGTGAGGATCCGACGCGGCGCGCACGAGCAGCTCGAGGAACCGCTGCGGGAATGACGCATCGGTCGTCCCGAACACCTCCTCGAACTGGTCGATCGCGACGAGCAGTCGCTGCCGACCCTGGTCGATCAGCGTCTGCAGGGCGGCCAAGCCGCCTTGGTCGGCGGCGATGGAGGCGATTTCCCAGGTATCGCGAACGGCCGGCAGCAGCCCGGCAGCGATTGCGCTCGACTTGCCGGATCCGGACGGGCCGACGAGCGACAACAGACGGGCGCCACCCTCGAGGGTCGTCGTCAGGAGCTCGATGAGGGCCGTGCGCCCGAAGAAGTCGTCACGGTCGAGCTCCGTGAAAGCGCTCAGCCCCTTGTACGGGTTGCGCTCGGCCGAGGCCGATGCTGTGGTGAGCGTCGCCGGGTCGAGTGACGGGTCGTGCAGGATGATTCGCTCCTGGAGGCGCCGAAGGGCCGGAGACGGATCCAGGCCAAGCTCTTCGTCGAGGAGATGCCGGAGCGTCTCGAACGTGCGGAGCGCCTCTGCGTGACGACCGACCCGGTACAGGGCCAGCATCAACAGCTCGCGCGAGCGCTCGCGAAGCGGGTCCTCGCGGATCGCTACCTCGAGGAGCGTCATGACCTCACCCGCGCGGCCCGCTTCCAGCTCGGCGGCCGCGAGCGTCTCGATCGCGTCGAGGTGGAGGTCGTGCAGGCGCCGGATGTACGGCTGTGCGAACTCCTCGTAGGTGAAGTCCGACAGCGCAGGCCCGCGCCAGAGCTGGAGCGCTTCCTGGAGGAGGCGCACACCGGCCACCCGCTCGCCGGAGGCCAACGCCTGCGTGCCCCCCATCGTCAGCCGCTCGAATCGCGATGCGTCGATCTCGTCCGCGGGGACCTGCAGCTGGTAGCCCGGCGGTCGCGTCCGGATCGCGTCGGGACCGAGGATCGGCTCGAGCAGGCGACGCAGCTCTGAGATGTAGATGTGGATCGAGTGCGCTGCCGTGCGCGGAGCGCGATCTCCCCAAAGGAGCTCGATCAGCTGCTCGGCCGGAATGAGCTCGCCGGCGCGCAGCAGAAGGATCGCCAGGAGCGCCCGCTGCTTGGGCGGTCCCAGCGCGATGGCCGTGCCGCCGGGGCCTGCAGCCTCGAGCGCGCCCAGGATGCGGAAGCTCATCGATCCAACTCAGGTCGGAGGTTCCGGATCGTAGGGTCGCGCTCCAGGCCGGTCAACGATCGCTCACGGCAACCGCAGCACGCCGATCAAGTGGTCATCGATGCCCTCGGCCTCGCAAGGGACGTTCGGGAAGTACGTGCCCACCAGAGATCCCGAACCGAGGAGGCCTTCGTAGGCACCCGTTCCGCCTGCGACCGTCCACACGCCGCTGTCTGTGGAGTCACATGGCATGTACCGAGCTTGGATCCGAAGCGTGAACGTCCCCGACCCATCGTCGCACTCGAACGTCTTGAGGTTGTGGAAGGTCAACGTTCGACCGTTGCCGGCGATCTGGGTCGTGTCGCTCGTCGTCCCCGAATCGCAGAGCACCGCGCTGTCCGCGGTGAACGTTCCGGTTCCTGCTTCGAACACCGAGTGCACGTCGATGGTCGCGCTCGCGACCGTTACTGCCGCCACCGGCGCCGCGGCCATCGTGAGGGCACCCAGCGCACTGAGAACTGCCAACGCTCGTCGCATCGTGAGCTCCTTCGTCCATCGTTGCGCCGCGATCTTCGCGACGCCGTGCCGGAAACGATGTGAACGACTCTCTATTGCGGCTCTATGTGCGCACGCGGTCGCAAGGCGGACCCCGGAGAGCGGCGGGCGCTATCATTCCGCGGCGGCGTGACGGAACTCACGTCGCACTGCTCGGGCGGCTAGCTCAGCTGGTTAGAGCACTTGCTTGACATGCAAGAGGTCACTGGTTCGAGTCCAGTGTCGCCCACCAACCTCTGATCCCGGACCACGACGCGCCCTCCACGACGGGGATCGTCGGCGCGCAACTGGTGCGGCGGGCGTCGCACCCCGCGAGCAGTACGATGTGCGCGCGATGCCGCGGCCGTCGAACCCCGAAGACGCGATGCGTGGGTTCCTGTCCGGTGAGGACCCAAATCTCGCCCGCTTCCGGCGCTTCATGGGCCGAATCCCGGCGGATCCGCATTGCAAGTTGTGCGCCGCGCCATTCGAGGGACCGGGTGGTGCGGTCCTGCGGCACCTGGGATTCGCGCGCTTTCCTGGGAACCCTGCGATCTGCGGCTCGTGCATCAAGAGCCTCAACAAGATGGGCGTCTACGGCGCGGAGATCCCGGTGAGCCTTTTGTTCGCCGACATTCGCGGCTCGACGACGATTGGCGAGCGGCTGTCCCCGACCGCGTATCGGACCTACCTCGATCGCTTCTACCGGTTGTCGTCGTCGGCGATCCTCCAGCACGACGGCATGCTCGACAAGTTCGTCGGCGACGAAGCCATCGGACTCTTCTTTCCCGGCATCAGCGGCCATGCGCACACGGAGGCGGCCATCGAGGCGGCCCGCGCATTGCTCGTTGGCGTGGGCTCCGCCGACGCCACGGTCGACGGAGCGATCCCGGTCGGTGCGGCCGTCCACACGGGCGAGGCATTCGTCGGATCGACGGGTGCCGACGGGTCGGTGAGCGACTTCACCGCGCTCGGCGACGTCGTGAACACCACCGCTCGACTCGCGAGCGCCGCGGCGGCCGGCGAGCTCTTGGTGTCCGTGGAGGCTGCCCAGGCCGGCGGCTTGGACACGACCGCGATCGAGCGCCGCACGGTTGCCGTACGGGGTCGCTCCGAGCCCATCGATGTGTTCGCCGTGGTCCCGCAGCGATTCGAGGCGGCGCCAACTCCGTAGGGCCTGTGTCGCGTCAAACGCCTCGACACGTGCGGCCCGCGACGGGAGGACCGACCGGCTGGATCGAACCCGCAGTTGTCTCGCGCTCGTCGGGCCTCCTGATTCCCGGAAGGTTGCCGATCAGGCGGGCGCCGGTGTCTCCGCGATGGTTCCGCCAGGTCGGATGGCGCGGACCGACGGCACCAGCACGACCCCGAAGCAGACAAGCACGTTCAGCACGCCCGCGATCACGAGCGTCTGCGGGATGCCGATCGTCTCCGCAACGGGCCCGATGAGCGCATAGCCGATCGGGTTGAGCGCCACGGAGCCGAACCAGTCGTAGGAGCTGATCCGCGAGAGCGCGTGCTCCGGGATGTTGCGCTGGAACGCCGTGACGTACAGGTTCTCGCCAATCGCGAACCCCGCGCCGACGAGGAAGCCGACGGCCGCGATCGCGATCACCGGGAGCGGCACGGCCAGGGCGAACAGCAGGAACCCGGACGGCAGGACGACCAGCTCGCTCCACACGAGCGGCCGCGAGACTCGGATCCGGAGCGCCACGAGGCCGCCCACGATCGCCCCGAGCCCCTCGACCGCGATGATCGTCCCCCAGCCGGCGGCGCCGCCGAGGTGCTCGAGCGCGACGGTTGGGCCCAGCACCAGCAGGGCAGGGAAGTAGGTCAGCTGGAACAGGCCGAACGACGCGATGATCGCGACGACCCACGGCCGCGAGACGAACTCGCGCCAGCCCTCGCGGAGATCCCCGACGAGCGACTTCGTGGCGGCTCGAACGGTGCCCGTGATGCGCATTGACGCGACGAACAGGGCGGAGGCGAAGAACGTCACCGCATCGACCGCGATCGCGATCGCCGGGCTGCCCAGCGTCACGATCAGCGCGCCGAGCGCGGGAGAGACGACCGAGAGCGTGCTGCGCGCAAGCTGCGTGAGGGCGTTCGCCTGCTGGAGGTGGGCGTCGCTCACCGTCTCCTTGATCAGCCCGATGCCGACCGGGCGCGAGAAGGCGTTCGCGACACCGAACAGCCCCTGGAGCACGGCCACGTTCCAGACGTGCGCCTGGCCCGTGAACAGCAGCGCGGCCGTCGCGACCTGCGCGACGGCCTTCACGAGGTCCGTGCTGACGAGGATCGAGCGCCGTGGCAACCGGTCGGCGAAGACGCCGCCCAGGAGCAGGAACACGATCATCGGGACCTCGCGGGACAGCAGCACGATCCCGAGGTCCGTCGGCGACCCGAACTCGAGCACGGCGAAAGCGATTGCCACGTTGGCCATCCCGCCCCCGAGGTGCGACACGACGATCGCCCCGAGGTAGCGGGCGAAGTTCCGCTCGCGCAGCACGTGGAGGGAAGCCGGCAGACGCACCGCCCGGAGTCTACGCAAGGGTCATTCGGTGGCGCGGTGCGAGCCGACCGCCCATTCGGTTGTCGCGCTCCACCGCCCTGCAATGCGGCCTGCACGCGCCCGACATCGGGAATCTATGTCCGCCCGGCACCGCGCCGCCGTCGCTGTCATGCCCGTCGCGGCACAGTGACGCGGAAAGGGGAACCGACATGCTTCCACTGCTTCTCTGGATCCTCGGCGTGCCGGGGCTGATCATCATCCTGTTGCTGCTCCTGGGCGTGATCCACATCTAGCCGCAGCTCCTGTCGCGCTGGCCCTTCGGAGCCGCCTGCGGTAGGCTGCGTTCCAACGCACCGATCGGGACATGCGATCGGGTCGAGATCGGCAGCGAGCCGGGGCTGGTGGAAGCCCGGCGATCGACGCCCGAGGACGCACCACCCGTGAGCGGCTGGTGAACCGGCCCGGGTCCGCCCGTTAGCGCGGTTCAAGCGCACGAACCCTCGGCGATGCCGGCGGTCGTGAAGGCGGGTGGAACCGCGGGATGTCGAACCATCGACCTCTCGTCCTGCAGACGGACGAGGGGTCGTTTCGATTCCTCCGGCGGAAGGTGGTGATCGCGGTGGCGGAAGAGCAGGAGCCGAAAGCTGCGCGAGCGGTCGAGGCGGACGCATCAGCGGAAGTGGAAGCGGAAGCGCCCGAGGCGGGCGACGACGAGCTTCTCGCGGCACCGGAGCGGGGCTCGGTCGACGAGCTCCTGGACGCCGGCGCGCACGACGAGCTGGACGCGATGCGCCACTCGACGGCCCATGTGATGGCCGAGGCGGTGCTGGACCTCTTCCCGGGCGCGAAGCTGGGGATCGGCCCAGCAGTCGCGGACGGCTTCTACTACGACTTCCAGCTGCCGCGGGCGCTCCAGCCGGACGACCTCGAGGCGATCGAGGCGCGGATGCGCCAGAGCGTCGCGGCGGACCACGCGTTCGTCCGCAAGGAGGTCGAGTTCGACGATGGTCGCGCTGCCGTCGAGGGCCAGGGCCAGGCCTTCAAGGTCGAGATCCTCGACGACCTCGCCTCGAAGGCGAAGGCCGCCGGCGAGGCCGCGCCCGCGATCAGCTTCTACGAGCACGGATCGTTCAGCGACCTGTGCCGCGGGCCGCACGTGGCCTCGACCGGCAGGATCGGGCCGTTCAAGCTGCTTTCGTCCGCCGGCGCGTACTGGCGCGGCGACGAGAAGCGCCCGATGCTCCAGCGCATCTACGGGACGGTCTGGGCGAGCCAGGCGGACCTGGACCAGTTCCTGTGGCGTCGGGCAGAGGCGAAGAAGCGCGACCATCGCCGGATCGGCGTCCAGCTCGACCTCTTCAGCTTCCACGACGTCAGCCCGGGGGCGCCGTTCTTCCACCCCAAGGGCCAGCTGATCTGGCGGATCCTCGAGGGCTCCATGCGCGAGCTGCAGGGCCGGCGGGGCTACCTGGAGGTCGCAACGCCGATCGTCGTCAGTGAGCGGCTGTGGCGCCAGTCGGGCCACTGGGACCTCTACAAGGAGCACATGTTCCTCGTCGAGTCGGAGAACCAGACGTTCTCCCTCAAGCCGATGAACTGCCCCGAGTCAACCTACGTGTACAAGGCCAGGAAGCGCTCCTATCGCGACCTGCCGCTGCGCTACGCGGAGTACGGGCGGCTCCACCGCAACGAGCTCTCGGGCGCCCTCAGCGGCCTGACGCGGGTGCGCCAGTTCGTCCAGGATGACGCCCACATCTACGTCCGGCCGGACCAGCTCATGGACGAGATCCAGGCCCTCCTCGGCGAGGTCAAGGAGGCCTACGGCTGGTTCGGGCTGAAGCCCCGCTTCTCGTTCGCGACCAAGCCGGACAAGGCCATCGGCGACCCGGCCCTATGGGAGAAGGCCGAGCGGCTGACGATGGAGGCCTTCGCCGCATCCGACATCACCTACGAGCTCAAGCCCAGGGACGGCACGTTCTACGCGCCCAAGATCGACATCTACATCGACGACGCCCTCGGGCGCGAGTGGCAGATGGCGACGATCCAGATCGACCTGACGATGCTGCCCGAGCGCTTCGACCTGAAGTACTTCGACGAGACGGGCGCGGGCGTCCGGCCGATTGCGCTCCACCGCGCGATCTACGGCTCCCTCGAGCGGTTCATCGGGATCCTGATCGAGCATTTCGCGGGCGCGTTCCCGCTGTGGCTGGCGCCGGTCCAGGCGGTCGTCATCCCAATCGCGGACCGGCACATCGAGCCAGCGGGTGAGCTCGCGGCGGTCCTGCGTGCGAAGGGGCTCCGGGTCGAGGTCGATACCTCCGCCGGGCGGATGCAGAACAAGATCCGGCTCGCCCAGGAGCAGAAGGTGCCGTACATGCTGGTGCTCGGCGATCGTGAGATCGAAGCGCGAACGGCTGCTCCCCGAACGAGGTCCGGGGAGCAGCTGCCTGCCGAAGGCTGGGATGCCCTGGCCGACCGCCTCGCAAGGGAGGCGGCCGAGAGGGGCGCCTGAGACCCTGTGCTATAGTCCCGCGGCGACCGGAGAGGTGGCGGCTTTGCCGTTGCCTGCCGGGAGCAGCCAAGAGCGTCGTTCGAGAGGGGAGCAACCATCAGCCGAGACCTGCGCGTCAACGAGATGATCCGGATCCCACAGGTCCGAGTGATCGACGATGAGGGCAACCAGCTGGGCGTCATGCCCACGCCGCGAGCCCTGGAGATGGCGCAGGAGAAGGGCTTCGACCTCGTCGAGGTCGCACCGATGGCCGCTCCGCCGGTCGCGCGCTTTCTCGACTTCGGGCAGTACAAGTACGAGCTGACGAAGCGGGAAAAAGAGGCCAAGCGTCGACAGCGCATCGGCTTCAAGGAGGTGCGGCTCTCGCCGAAGATCGGCTCGGGCGACTTCGCCACGAAGATGCACCGGGCGATCGAGTTCCTGGAGGACGGCGATCGAATCAAGGTGACGGTCCGCTTCCGCGGCCGCGAGCTGAGCCACCCAGAGCTCGGTCGCATGCTGCTGGAGCGGTTCGCCAAGCAGGTGGAAGAGCACGCGGTCATCGAGCGGATGCCGGTGCTCGAGGGCAAGTCGATGTTCATCGTCCTGGCCTCGACGCACAAGCCGAAGGTGGCGGAGACGCCCCAGCGGCCCGGCCGGCCGGACGAGGGCGAAGCTCCGGCACCTGCCGCGGCGACTCCGGCAGCCGCAGCGGCTCCGGCCGCGAAGGCGGCTCCCGCGAAGGCGGCTCCCGCGAAGGCGGCAGAGGCGGCTCCCGCTCCGGCGGCAACCGCGCCGGCCGCGAGCAAGCCGGCACCGGCACCGGCGACGAAGGCAACCACGGAAGAGACATCAGCGGCCGAACCGGTCGCAGCAACGAGTGGTGCATCAGCAACGACGGCGGCGACGCCGGCAACGGGAGACTGACGAGACAACGATGCCGAAGATGAAGAGCCACAAGGCGGCTCAGAAGCGGATCGGGACCACCGGCTCCGGCAAGGTGATCCGCGTGAACGCCTGGCGCGGCCACCACCTCGAGATCAAGTCGTCCCGCCGCACTCGCCGCTACGCCGGCAAGTCGGTGATGGACTCGGTGCACGCGAAGCAGGTCAGGCGCCTGCTGCCGTACCTCTAGGAACAGGAGCAGCCCAGACATGGCACGGGTCAAGCGCGGCGTCACCGCCCACGCGCGGCACAAGCGCCTCCTCCAGGACGCGGAGGGCCGCAAGGGCACGCGCTCGCGGCTGATCAAGCCGGCGCGCGAAGCGCTGCTGCACGCGCTGGCGTACGCGACCCGCGACCGCAAGGCGCGCAAGCGCCAGCTGCGCGGCCTGTGGATCGTCCGGATCAACGCCGCCGTTCGCGGCCACGGCCTGACCTACGGCCGCTTCATCCAGGGCCTCAAGAAGGCCGACATCGAGCTCGACCGGAAGATCCTGGCGGACCTCGCGGTGCGCGACGCCGGCACGTTTACGCAGATCGTCGAGGCGGCGAAGGGGAGCTGAACGCCCTCCGCAAGCCCCGACGAGCCCTCGATCCCCGGATCGGGGGCTCTTCGATTTCCGGGCCGGGCTCTCCGGGCCAGACGAATCCCTACCATCGACCAGCCGGCCGACACGGCACGACACAGGAGCCCGAGACGCAGCCCGTGGACCTCGCGCAGCTGACCCAGGATTTGCAGACCCTCGCCGACGAGACGGTCGCGGGGGTCGCCGAAGCGCCCGACGTCGCCGCCCTGGAGGCGCTCGAGCTCGACGTCCTGGGCAAGAAGGGCCGCGTCACCGAGGTGCTGCGCGGCATCGGGAAGCTGCCGGCGGAGGATCGCCCGAAGCTCGGCGCCGTCGCCAACGCGATCCGGCAGCGAGTCGAGGCGGCCATCGCCGAGCGACGCACCGTCCTCGCCGCTGCGGAGCTGGACGCCCGCCTGGCGGCGGAGACGATCGACGTCACGATGCCGGGTCGCCCCATCGCCCGGGGCCCCCTGCATCCGTCGATCGAGTCGATGGCCGAGATCGCGAGGATCTTCGGCCAGTTCGGATTCCAGGTGTACGAAAGCCCGGAGATCGAGGACGACGCCCACAACTTCCAGGCGCTGAACATTCCTCCGGACCACCCGGCACGCGACCTCTGGGACACGCTTTACGTCGACGTGCCCGGGCACCTGCTCCGAACGCACACCTCGCCCGGGCAGATCCACGTCATGCGGACCGTCAAGCCGCCGATCCGGGCGCTGCTGCCGGGCCGCTGCTACCGCTACGAGGCCATCGACGCGTCGCACGCGTCGGAGTTCTTCCAGGTCGAGGGGCTGATGGTCGACGAGGG
>DASTIE010000219.1:0-6161 GCA_035717865.1 Candidatus Limnocylindrales bacterium | reverse complement strand
GCCAGGGTCGGGAAGACCGTGCCCGTGACGTCCGGAAGCTTGGCCAGCTGGTCCGCCGGGACCTTGTTGTTCTTCACGAGATCCGGGTACCGGATCGGGTGGCAGTAGCCCCGCAGCCACATGTTCTGGCCCTCGTCGGAGTACAGGAACTCCTCCCAGAGCTTGGCGGCGTTGGGGTGCGGCGCGTAGGCGCTGATGCCCTGGACGTACACGCCACCGAAGCGGCCGCTGGCGGGCACGACGACCGAGATCTCCGGGCCACCCGCGGCGGCCGTGGCGTCACGCCCGGCCAGTGCGTTGTAGGTCCAGCGGATCGTGATCGGCGTCTCGCCGTTGGCGACCGTTGTCGCGTTGGCAATGACACCCGGGATCAGGTTGCCCTTGTCCTTGAGCTGCTTGAAGAAGTCGAGGCCCTTGGTGGCGTCGTCGAGCGAGCCGCCGTTGGCCAGGCCCGAGGCGAACACGGCCAGGATCGCCTGGCTCGATGCCCGCGGGTCGCCGGGCAGGGCGATCTTGCCCTTGTACTCATCCTTCAAAAGGTCGGCCCAGTCCTGCGGCACGTTCGGGACGAGCGACTTGTTGACCTCGAACGAGAACACGCCGTAGTAGTCGCCGTACCAGGCCCCGTCTGCGTCCTTGACGTCAGCCGGGATGGTGTCCCAGGTCGCGACCTTGTAGGGCATGAGCAGGCCCTCGTCCTTGGACGACGGACCGAACGCGAGGCCGACGTCGATGACGTCCGGCGCCTGGGGACCCTTGTTGTCCTTGTTGGCCTTGATCGCCTCGATCTCGTCGCCCGAGCCCGCAAGCGGGTTGAGCTCGTTGACCGCGAGGCCGGTGCGCGCCTTGAAGACGTCGATGACGTTCTGCGGGTTCGGCGCGGCGCCCTCGATCTGGCCGTAGTTGCACCAGTCGTGCGGGAGCGCGATGGTCGTGAGCGTGCCCTCGGTCTTGGCGGCGGCGAGCAGGTCTGCGGGCGGCACGAACTCGGCGTACGAGCCGCCGGTGCCGGTGCCGGTCGTCGGGGCGGTGGAGCCGCCCGGGGCCTGGCTGCAGGCTGCGACCACGATCAGGGTTGCGACCCCGAGCGTCAGGACGCGGGGCAATGCGCGGGTTGTGGTCAAGTGCTCCTCCAACGTTCTGGCGCGCGCCTGGTGCGCGCGTCCCGTTTCGACGATGGGCGCGGGCCTTCCGCCGGTTGGCAACTGGCGGAGCGAGACGGACCCTCCGTTCTCTCGAGCCTCCGGTCCCGGAGCGCATCGTCGGGCGTCATCTTCGCCGCGCCGGAAGCGCGATGCAAGCGGTTTTCGCAGGCCAACCGGCGGTGTCGT
This sequence comes from Candidatus Limnocylindrales bacterium, assembly GCA_035717865.1. Lineage (GTDB taxonomy): Bacteria > Chloroflexota > Limnocylindria > Limnocylindrales > CSP1-4 > UBA5189. The sequence continues at coordinate 4,830 of DASTIE010000219.1, read as the reverse complement.
TCGAGAAGGAATGCTCGTCCTCGCGAAAAGGTTCGAGGGCCGTCGCGTCGGCGATCGGCCCTCGATGTTGCAGGACGGTGTCGTCAGGCCCGACTTAGGGGAGCCAGGCCTTCCAGGTGCTCTCGTGGGCGTCCACCCACGCCTTGGCCGCCTGGTCGGCGGTCATGCCCTTGTTGGTGATGCCGTCCGCGACCTCGTTCTGATCGGCGTTCGTCCAGGTCCACTTCTTGATCATGGCCGCGGCGTCGCCGCCCGTCTGGTCGAACTTGGTCGAGATGAACTTCCGGAGGGGCGTCTCCGGGTAGTCGCAGGCGATCTTCTCCGGGTCGGCGTCGCAGCCCTCGGTCCAGGCCGGGAGCGGGACGCGCGTGAGCTCCACTTGGGAGTTCAGCCAGTGCGGATCCCACCAGTAGAAGAGCAGCGGCTTCTTCTGCGCGACCGCTTGCTTGATGGCCTCGACCGTCGCGTTCTCGCTGCCGGTGAAGATCACCTTGAAGTCGAGGCCGAGGTTCTCGACGAGCGCCTCGTCGTACTGGACGTACGAGGGATCCGTGCCGAGGAACTGGCCGAGATCGCCCGATTCGGACGTCTTGAACAGGTCGGCGTACTTGTTGAGGTTCATGACGTCCTGGGTGACGTCGGGATGCTCGTCCGCGAACCACTTCGGGACGTACCAGCCGATGATGCCGACGTTGCCGTCGAGCCCGGCATCGACCGCCACCTTCTTCTCCGTGACGTACAGCTGCTCGAGCTCAGGGTGTCCCCAGTCCTCCAGGATCGCGTCGACCTCACCGCTCTCGAAGCCCTGCCAGGAGACGTCCTCCTTGAGGTCCTTGAGGTTCACGGTGTAGCCCATCTTCTCCTTGAGGACGTGTGCCACCACGGCGGCGCTGGCCGTGTAGCCGACCCATGGGTTCACGGCGATGTTGACCGTGCCCTTGGCCGCCGGCGCGGTGCTCGAGCCGGTTCCCGCGCCACCGCAGGCGGCCGCGACCAGCACGATCCCCACCACCAGGGGCGCGAGGCGTCCGTATCTCATGCCTGTTGCTCCTCCACTCGTCGATCGACCTGGATCGGATTCCGTCCGAACGGCGACCGGCTCGGAGGGATGATGCGCCTCACGGAGGCCCGCTGCATCGCCAAATGCTCGCCCGAGGTCAGGCTCAGGCGCCCCGGAACCGGGCGATCCCGGGTCCGGGACCACCGGCGCGATCCACGAGGGCTCGACGCCGCTGCGAGCCGGCGCCCTGGGTGATCCGATCGAGCGCGATGCCGAGGAGCACGATCGCGAGAGCAGCGGCGAGACCCTCGCCGAAGAACGCCCGACGCGCGAATCCCGCCACGACGTCATAGCCGAGTGCGCCGCCGCCGACGAGGCCGCCAACCACGACCATGGCCAGGACCATGATGATCCCCTGGTTCGCGGCGACCAGCAGCGCCGGCCGGGCCAGCGGGAGCTCGACCTTGTACAGCAGCTGGCGCCGGGTCGCGCCCGCGGAGATCGCCGCCTCCCGCGGCGTCGACGGCACCGTCCGGAGACCCACCTCGACGAGCCGGATCACCGGCGGGACGGCGTAGATGAGCGCGGCGACGATGGCCGTGAACCGGGTCGGTCCGAAGAGCGCCACGGCCGGCAGGAGGTACACGAACGCCGGCATGGTCTGGGCGCCGTCGAGGACGGGCCTGAGCGTCCGCGAGAACCGGTTGCTCCGCGCCGACGCGATCCCCACGACGAGGCCGATGCCGAGCGTCAGCACGATCGCCACGATGACCTGGGCCAGCGTGGCCATGCTGTGCTCCCACATCTGGATGGCGAGGATGGCGCCCAGGCAGAGCGCGGCGAGGATGGCCTGCCGGCGCCCGCTGACGAGCACGGCCAGTCCCACGACGAGGGCGACGATCAGCCACCACGGTGACTTCGTCAGGAAGCCCTCGATCGGGTTGATCAGCGCGAACGTCACCGCGTTCTTGATCGAGTCGGTGACTGCGAAGGCGTTCAACGAGATCCAGTCGACGGCCGCGTTGAGCGGCTCGCGGAACGACAGCCGCGGTGCATCCGGAAACGTCGTGGCAGCGATGGCCACGCCCGCGACGACGACGGCCGCCGGCACGCCGATGAGGGCCGCCCGGCCCGCGCGCGTCGCCAGGAAGCGCCGCGCGGCGCTCGTGCCAGACCGTCCGGGCTCAGTTCGCTCGCTCGCCGCGGTCGTCAGCCGGTCGAACATCACGGCCATGATCACGATTGCAAGCCCGGCGTCGAACGCCAGCCCGACGTCGTTCTGCTGAAGCGCGTGGATGATGTTCTTGCCGAGGCCCGGCGCGTCGACGAGGGCCGTGATCACGACCATCGACAGGGCCATCATGATCGTCTGGTTGATCCCGAGGATGATGGTCTTGCGGGCCATCGGCAGCTGGACCTTGGTGAGCAGCTGGCGCTTCGTGGAACCCAGCGAGGTCGCCGCCTCGACGGTCGCCGGCGAGACCCCGCCGACGCCCAGCGCGGTGATCCGGATGGCCGGCGCGATGGCGTAGATCATCGTGACGATGGCCGCGGTGGCGGGCCCGATCAGGAAGATCAGCGTCAGCGGCGCGAGATACGCGAACGTCGGCATGATCTGCATGAAGTCGAGAATGGGCTGCGCCGCACGGAGGACGCGCGGGCTGCGGCCCGCCAGGACCCCGAGGGGGATGCCGATCGCGAGGGCCACCACGACGGCCGCCGCGGTCAGGGCGATGGTCTCGATGCTCCGGTCCCACAGCCCCAGGAGCCCGAACGAAAGGAACCCGCCGGCCAGGAGCAGGGCGAGCCGCCAGCCACCGGCCGCCAGGCCGAGGGCCGCGCCCACCGCCGTCAGGCCCGGCCAGGTGACCGCCTGGAGCGCCGCCAGCATCAGTTCGTAGAGCGCCGTGAACACCGTCCGCAGGGCGGTCAGGCCGACCAGGACCGGATTGGTGAGGCGATTCAGGTCCAGCCAGTCACGGGCCTCGTTGAAGCGGTGGAATGTCGCCGCATCGTCGTCATGGGGAATCGTGTCCTGCCCCACGAACACCACGAACAGCCCGGCCACCACCGCGACGAGGGCGATGCCGATCGCGGTTCGCGACGGGGCCGCGAAGCCGCGTTGCAGCGTGCCGACCGCGGTGCTCACGCCGGCTCCGGAACCCCCGCGATCGACTCCAGGATCTGGGCCCGCTCCACGACGCCGATGAGCGCATCGCCATCGAGCACGCGGATCGGCTTCTCCGTGCCGGCGGCGGCGTGCAGGCAGTCGCGGATGATCGTCGTCGCGGGGAAGGCAGGCCCATCGACCGGGTCGTCCAGCCGTGGCGGGCGCATGACCCAGCGGAGCGTCAGCACGTTGGACTTCGGAACGTCGCGCACGAAGTCGGCCACGTAGTCGTCGGCCGGGGCACCGACCAGCTCCTCCGGCCTGCCCGACTGGACGATCCGGCCGTCGCGCATGATCACGATGTGGTCGCCGAGCTTGAGCGCCTCGGCGAGGTCATGCGTGATGAAGACCATGGTCTTGCCGACTTCGTCGTGGAGCCGGATCACCTCGTTCTGCATGTCGCGGCGGATGAGCGGATCGAGCGCGCTGAACGGCTCGTCCAGGAACATCACCTCGGGGTCCACGGCCAGCGCGCGAGCCAGCCCGACGCGCTGCTGCTGGCCGCCGGAGAGCTGGTCCGGGTAGGAATCGACCATCGCATCGAGCCCGACGAGCGCTGCCATCTCCCGCGCGCGCTCCAGCCGTTTTGCCCGGCCGTCCCCGCGGATCTCCAGCCCGAAGGCGATGTTCTCGATGACGCGCCGGTGGGGCAGCAGCCCGAAGTTCTGGAAGACCATCGCGAAGCGGTGCCGCCGCAGCTCACGCATCTGCTGCGGGTTTTTCGTCAGGATGTCCTCGCCGTCGAGGAGGACCTCGCCCAGGGTGGGCTCGATGAGCCTGGTCAGGCACCGCACGAGGGTCGACTTGCCGCTGCCGGACAGGCCCATGACGACGAAGACCTCGCCGTCGCGGACGTCGAAGGAGACGTCCCGGACCGCGGCGGTGGAGCCGGTCCTGCGGCGAAGGTCGGCGTTCGACAGGTCGAGCAGGGGATCGCCCGGCTTCAGCTTCCCCTCGGCCGGCCCGAACAGCTTCCACAGCCCGCGGACCTGGAGCGTGGTCTTCCTGTCCCCATCGGAGCCGTTGCGGCTCAGGGTCGGGGCGGTCGCAACGGCGGTCACGCGGGTCCTCCCATGGGATGTCTGCCAAGGGTGCGTTGCCCGACTCGCACGAGTCAAGATGAATTCGCCGACGGCGGGAGCGCGCCGCCGGCGTTGCACGCCGGTGAACCGAGCCGTCTCGACCGGCATCTGATGTGCGAACGCGTAGGGAGGAGCCACGCATCGGACCCGCGATCGACCGGTCGACGATCGACCGGGCCCGGAACGGTGACCGCGACGCGTTCGAGCTGATCGTCCGCGCCCGGAAGGATGCCGTGTACCGACTCTCGTTCGCGATCCTCGGCAACGAGGCCGACGCTCGCGATGCGATGCAGGACACGTTGGTCGCCGCCTGGCGCCAACTGCGCGGGCTTCGGAATGCGCATCGGTTCGATGCCTGGCTGCAGCGGATCGTCGTGAACGTGGCGCGGCAGCTCATAAGGACCAAGCAGCGCCGGCGGACGCGCGAGATTCCCGCGTCGACGGTCGAATCCCTGGCCGGCATTCCGGCCCCGGCAAACCGGGACGTGGTGGCGCGGCTTCGCCCGATCGATCGAAGGCTTCAGCGCCGGCCGTGGTTCGTCGCCGCTGCGGCCGTGATGGCGCTCGTGGTTGCGCTG
>DASTIE010000218.1:0-10231 GCA_035717865.1 Candidatus Limnocylindrales bacterium | reverse complement strand
GGTGCGGCACCTGGAGCAGCTGGAGCGCGACCGCCGGTCGGCGACCGCAAGGGGCGGCGCGCGCGATGGTGGGCTGGTGCCGTTCCGGGGCGAGCTCCACCGCATCGACGTTCTCGCCGCCGGCCGGGGAGCCCGCGACGCGGTCGCAGGACGAACGACGGTGGAGGCGCTGCAGCGGGAGGGAGTGCCGGTGCTGTTGGTCCGGCTCGCGTCCCTGGAGCGGCGCTCCCTCGAGCGGATCCTGACGGCCTGGCTTCGCGAGCGCGCGCGAGACGCCGTGGAAACGGCCGTCGCGACGCACGCCGCAGCGCTCGGCGTCAAGCCCCAGCGCATCGACCTGCGCGACCCCCGGAGCCGCTGGGGGAGCGCGTCGCGCAAGGGCCGGCTGATGGTCTCGTGGCGGCTCGTCCTGGCGCCGCCGGCGTCGCTGGAGACCGTCGTCGTCCACGAGCTCGCCCATCTTCGGGTCTTCGGGCACGGCCCCGCGTTCTGGGCGCTCGTGGCCGCACGCCGCCCGACCCATCTTGCCGACCGAGCATGGCTCCGCCGGAACTCGTTCGCGCTTCACTCGGCGCTCGACGTCCGCGGGGCGGACTGACCAGGAGCGGACTGACCAAAAAGAAGAAGGCCCGGGATGACCCGGGCCCTCTTCGCTCGTTGCGGAGTGGTTGACGCTACTCGCGTTCCTCGCGAGCGGTGCGCGACGGGCTGACCACGACGATGCTGGCGAGCAGCATCCCGAGGGCCACGACGAGCATCCAGCTGCGATCGGCCGGCTTGGCGGCGCCGCCACCGATGGCGGTGTCGCTGCTCGGCATCGTCGCGTCCACGTCGTCAGCGACGTCCGCGGACGGGTTGACCGAGGCCGGCGGAGCGGAGGCGGGCGGCTCGGAGGCCGGGGGCTCGGAGGCGGGCGGCTCGGAGGCGGGCGGCTCGGAGGCGGGCGGCTCGGAGGCCGGGGGCTCGGAGGCCGGCGGCTCGGAGGCGGGGGGCTCGGTGATGTCCGGGCCTGTGCCGACGGTGAACGTGTCGCTCGCCGTGGCGTCCTGGGTGGCCTGGTTGCACGCGCCACTCGAGTTGTGGCACGCGATCACCGTGGCCGTGTTTGCCGTATCCGGCACGACACCGGTCACGGTGCACGTGTACGACCAGGTCTCGCCTGGGTCGAGGTTTGCGTCCGTGTCGGTGTCGCCCGTGGGGCCGGCCAGCGTGCAGCCGGCCATGCCGTCATCGACGTTCACCGTCCCGAAGAAGCCGGTACCCGTCGCCGCGACGGCGATCGTGTAGACGACGCTCGTGCCGGCAACCGGCACGTTCGCGGGGTTCGCGGACTTGTCCACCGAGAGGCTGTACGTGGGCGGGCCGGCCGACGTCACGGCGGCGAGCGCCATGACCAGTGAACCTGCGGCCAGCAACGCTGCCAGCCGATTGCGCGCGTTCATGTAGATCCTGATTCCCTCCGCTATCAGGCCCGATCGGGCCATTGATGAGTGCCTCCTCGCGAACGGGCACGCGCGCAAGGTGATGAGACTGTCGCCGCCGGAGCGGTGCATGTCGTCAACCCGGAGGTCCTGCCCTGCACCGGTACTCCAGCCTCATCCCTCGACCGCACCAGAGCCCTCCGGACTGCCCGAGACCGCATCACCGCGCAGCGTAGCGCTCCAAGGGAAGACCAATCAGGGGAATCTGCAGCCGACGGTTTCTTGGTGGGCCGGGGCAGAATCGAACTGCCACAGTCGAAGACGAGGGTTTTACAGACCCTTGGGCTCACCACCTGCCCAACCGACCCACGCGGCTGACCTCCCGGGCGGCACCGCCGCGCCGAGGGCGGCGGCTAGTCTGCCAGTTTCGGCGCGACCGCGCCCGCGTCCAGGAGCCGCCTGACCTCCTCGACGAGCGGCTTCACGCGAACCGGCTTCGCGAGGAAGCCATCCGCTCCGGCCTCCATGGCGAGCTGGACGTCGCGGGGCAGCACGCTGGCGCTGACGAGCAGGATCGGGACCCCGCCAAGCCGGGCCGAACCGCGGATCTCGGGGATCAGGTCGAGCCCGTCACCATCAGGGAGGTGCCGGTCCAGCAGGACGAGGTCCGGCGTCTCCTCGTCGAGGAACTCGCGGGCCTCGGTGACGCCCGTCGCGACGTGCAGGCGGTAGCCGGCACGCCCCAGGATCGCCTCCAGCAGGGCGGCGTTCCGTGGCTCGTCCTCGACAGCGAGCAGCAGCGGCGATGCGGCCGGGCGCGGGGCCGTCATGCCGGCGCGTCGCCGGGGGCGGCTCGTCGCGGCGTCTCGAGCCACTGCCGCATCGCGACCAGGCCCTCGTCGCCACGCACGAGCACGCCCTGCACGGTGCCGTTGAGGCGGACCTTCGCCTCGGGCTCGAGGCCGGTTGGCGTCGTCACCCAGATGGGGATCGTGGCGGTTGCCGGGTCCCGGTGGAGCGTGTTCGCGAGCTCGAAGCCGTCGACGTCGGGCAGCAGCGCGTCCAGCAGGATCAGGTCCGGCTGGTCCGCGATCGCACGTCGGAGACCCTCGCCGCCGCTCGCGGCGTCGATCACGCGGAAACCGTCGGGCTCCAGCAGATCGCGGTAGCGACGAGCCGCCTCCGGGTCGGCGTCGATGACCAGGGCGGTCACCGTCCGGGTCCGGACCTTCGTGGTGAACGTCAGGCGGCCGAGGCCCTCCAGCAGCCGCTCCCGCAAGACCGGCTTCACGAAGTAGTCGACCGCGCCGAGCGCAAGGCCAAGCTGTCGATCATCGACGACCGAGACGACCATGATCGGGATCGAGCGGGTCGCGGCGTCGCTCTTGGCGAGCTGCAGGATCTCCCAGCCGTCGAGGTCTGGCAGCAGGATGTCAAGGATGACCGCGTCGGGGTGGACCTCGGTCATCCAGGCGAGGCCCTGGCGCCCGCTCGCCGTCGCGATGACCGCGTAGCCGGCGCCCTCGAGGTGGCGGCGCAGCAGCTCCTGGGCCGCTGGGTCGTCCTCGATGACGAGCACGCTCGGCCGGTCCGCGGGCAACGCCGGCGGTCCGGCCTCCTGCGCGGCGGCGCCGGCACGCGCCGGCAGGACCACGGTGAACTCGCTGCCGACGCCCACCTCGGATCGCACGGCCACGCTCCCGCCGTGGGCTTCCGCGAGCTGGCGCGTCAGGGCCAGGCCGAGGCCGGTGCCCTCGTGGTGGGTCGGCATCCCCTCGCCCGGCGCCTGCTGGAAGGCCTCGAAGATGCGCTCGAGGTCGCTCTCCGCGATGCCCTGGCCCGTGTCGGCCACGGTGAGGCGCGCCGCACCCCGGTCGTCGGCCTCCAGGGAGACTCGGATCTCGCCTCCGTCGCCGGTGAACTTGATGGCGTTCGAGAGGAGGTTCAGGATGATCTGGCGCACGCGCGCGGGATCCGCCTCGATCGTCGCGGGCGCGAGCTGCAGCGCCACCGCGAGCCGCTTGCCGTCAGCGAGCGGCCGGACGGCGGCGACGGTCTGTCGGACGAGCGCGTCCAGCTCGACCGGGACCGGCTTGAGATCCAGCCGTCCCGCTTCCACCCGGGCAAGGTCGAGGACGTCGTTCACGAGCTCGAGGAGGTGCAGGCCGGAGCCGTGGATGTGCTGGGCGTAGTTCGTGACGGTCTCCGGGTCGCCGGCGTCCTCGCCACCCTCGGTGAGGAGCTCGGAGAAGCCGATGATCGCGTTGAGCGGCGTCCGCAGCTCGTGGCTCATCGCGGCGAGGAAGTCGCTTTTTGCGGCGCTGGCGGCCTGGAGCTCGACGATCAGCCCCTCGCGGTCCAGGAGGAACGCCTCGCGCTCAGCCGCCCGCACGGCGCGGTCCACCAGGAGCTCGGTCAGCTCGAGGTCGTCCTCGAGGAACAGCGCGTGCTCCGGGAGGTCCAGCTCCAGCCGGGTCGTCGGCCAGCGCTCCGAGGAGAACGGCACGGTGATGGTCCGGGGGTCGCCGGTCTCGCCGGCCGCGGACGCATGGAGCACCTCGACGCGGGCCGCGCCGGAGGCCCGGCGGACCGTGGCGGCGAGCAGCTCCCAGATGCGCTCGACCGGCGCGCCGGATGGGAGCGCGTTGAGGTCGCGGATGAAGTCGTAGACGATGGCCTGCTGGCTGACCCGGCGCAGCGCGCGCGGGGGCGCGAACGCCGCGAGGTAGCCGAGCGCCGCCAGCAGCGCGAGGACGCGGACCACGGCGCCGGAGACCGCCGCCGCATCCGAGCCCGGGGAGGTGAGGACGCCACCGGCGAGCAGGAACACGACCGCGAGGCCGAGGAGCCCGGTCGCCACCGCTGCCGTCAGGAGTCGGGAGCGTGAGGCGCCGGCGCGCGCCCGGGCGGCGAGCGCGAACCCGATGGCCGCGGCACCGTCGACGAGCGCGAAGTATGCGAGCGCGGCGAGCGCCAATGCGATGACGAGGCCGGAGCGCGGTTCGACACCTCCCGCCGCGAGATAGAACAGCCCAGCGGTGAGGCTGACGAACGCGGCGGCGGCGGTCATGAGGAGCGCGCGAGGGACGTGGCGCGTGTAGCTGACGAGCCACAGGACGAGCACCGGCTGCGCCAGGAGCGCCGGCACGATCAGGGCGTCGAGGCCCGGCCCGATGCCCGGCAGGACCACCCGGATGACGGGCACGCCGAGCACGATCGCCGTGCTCGCAAAGACGAGCACGACCACGCGGCGAATCGCGCCGCGGTGGCGGATCCAGTCGATCAGGCTGAGGGCGAAGACCGCGAAGAAGGCGAGGTCGAGCGCGATGCTCAGCAGGGCGTCCAGCGTCATGGCGTCAGACCGCTGCGCGCAGCGCCTCGAGCGCCCGGACCGCCGGCGTTCGGATCTCCTGGTGCTCCTGCTCGACGATCGGGACGAAGAGCCGGACGAGATCCGGATCGAACTGCGACCCGGCCTCGCGCTTCACCTCCTCGACCGCCTCGTCGACGGACCGCGCAGGCCGGTAGGGCCGCTCGTGGATGATCGCGTCGAAGGCGTCGACGAGGCCGACGATCCGCGCGCCCATCGGGATCCGCTCGCCGCGGAGGCCGTCGGGGTAGCCGCCGCCGTCCCAGCGTTCGTGGTGGTGGCGGACGATCGACGAGAACTGCGACGCGGTCGCGAGCGGCTCGCAGATGCGCTCGCCGATCAGCGGGTGCAGGCGCATCTCGGCCCACTCCTCACGGCTCAGCGGGCCGGGCTTGGTGAGGATGGCGTCCGAGACGCCGATCTTGCCGATGTCGTGGAGGAGCGCGCCGAAGACCAGGCCCTTGAGGCTCGCGGGCTCGAGGCCGGCCGCCATGCCGAGCTGGTGGGCGAGGCCCGCCAGGCGCTGGCAGTGCAGCTCGGTGGTCGCGTCCTTGGCCTCGACGGCGTTGGCGAGGGCCGCGATCACGCCGTGCGCGCCGACCATCTCCGCCGTCACGCGCGCCAGGCGCATCACGCTCCGGACGCGGGCCATGAGCTCCGCCTCGTCGTACGGCTTGCGGACGAAGTCGTCGGCTCCGGCATCGAGCCCTGCCACCACGTCGCGCGACGCCGTCTGGCCAGTGACGAGAATGATGGGCAGCGCCACGGTGCGCGGGTCGGCACGGAGGCGGCGGCAGACGTCGAGCCCGTTGAGGCCGGGGAGACCGACGTCGAGGAGGACCATGTCGGGCGCTTCGTCGATCGCCGCTCGGACGGCATCGCGGCCGTCGGCGACGGAGATCGAGCGGTAGCCACCGCGTTCGAGGAGGCGGGACAGCAGGGCGCGATTCGAGGCGTCGTCCTCAGCGACGAGCACGAGGTCCTGATCGAGGCCCTGGGGCATTGGTGGCCTCCCGGCACGGCGGGAAGTCCCCGCACTCCGGAATCTCGGCCGAATGGCGCGTCACGGCAACGGTACGAAGGTCACGGGTGGGGAAGTGGTGGAGATGAGGGGACTCGAACCCCTGACCCCCGCGATGCGAACGCGGTGCTCTCCCAGCTGAGCTACATCCCCACGCGGATTCCGGGCCCCGCCGAGCGTGCCGGAACGGCTGCGGAGTCTAGCACGGGCTTCCTGGGGGCCAGATGGCCGGCACCGAGCCGTGGGTAACTTCCGTCGGCTCGCGTGCCCCTCCCCCTTGTCCGGGGTTTTGGTCAAATATTCACTCCATGATCCTTGGTCACGATCTCGGTGAGGGGCTGAGCGTGGCGAAGGTGGTGATCTATGTCAGTTGGTCATGGGACGGCACATCTGACAGAGGTTCCGTGACGAACGTTCACCTGGTGACCATTTGCCAGAGGTTGCCCGCGGCGAGCTTGTTCGATGCGCGCAGGGGCGGATGAGGGCCTTGATTCATTCGAACATATGTTCGATACTGAGCTCATGGGTGCTCCTTCCCCCGACCTGACTGCAGCCCTCGCGACGCTTCGATCGCGCTGGGGTGCGGCGGCGCCCGGGTTCGCCGGCGAGGTCGTTGGCGCGCTCGCGACCGTGCCCTTCCCGGATCAGGATTGGGACGCCGAGCGTGAGCCTGCGGGGAGCTCAGCGGCGGGCGGGAGCTCAGCGGCCGGCGGGAGCTCAGCGACGGGCGGGAGCTCAGCGACGGGCGGGAAACCGGCGGCGGGCGAGAGCCCGGCGGTCGGGCGAACGGCCGACCTCGATCGCGTCCACTCGACCGGCTTCGCCGAGCTCGATGCGATCCTCGGGCCGGGCGGCGTCCCGCGCGGGATGGGGCTCGCAGTCCGCGGTGACGTCTCGAGCGGGCGGACGACCCTCGCCCTGCGGCTCGTCGCGGAGGCCCAGGCGGCAGGCTCGATCGTGGCCTGGCTGGACCTCGCGGCGGCGCTCGATCCGGTGGAGGCGGTGGCTCGCGGCGTGAAGCCCGAGTGGCTCGTCGTGCTGACGCCCGCGGATCCGGAGGAGGGCCTGACGATCGCGGGCTCGCTGCTCGCGAGCCGGGCGTTGGACGTGCTCGTCATCGACCTGCCGGCCCGGGAGGGTGGCGCCACGGGGGCGAGATTCGGCGATCGGCTTGCCCGGGTCGCGGCGCTCGCACGGCGGGCCGGGATCACGCTCGTCGTCCTGGAGCCGCCGGCGGGCGGGCGGTCCGGAGGCCTCGATTCGGCCATCGGCGAGGCGACCGGGATCCGGCTCGAGCTCGCCCGGCGATCGTGGATCCGGCTCGGGCGCGACGTCGTCGGCCAGCGAACGGAGGTGGTCGTCGCGCGCAACCGCGCCGGCCCACCAGGGCGGCGGACGTCGCTGCGGATCCTCTATGCCGACGGCGGGGAGCGCGACGCCTGCCTCCGCCACCCCGAGCTCCTCGCCGAATCGACGCTGAGCCAGCGGCTGGTTCAACCAGATCGACCAGATCGACCAGCCCTTGCCCCCGTTCCCCCAGTGCCCGGGAATTCGAACGATGCGATTGCTGCACCTTCATCGCCAACATCTCCTCCTCGATCTCGCAAGGCGGCGCCTGCCCTCCGGCTCGTGGCCGGCGGGGCCGGTGGTCATCGGCGGGAAGCCGTGGTCGAACGGGACCGTGCTCGACGCGGATCCCGAGGCTCGGGCGCTCGGCGTCCGGCGCGGGATGCCGCTCGGGTCGGCCCACCGGCTGGCGCCCGAGGCGACGTTCCTCGACCCGCAGCCGGAGGCTGACCAGGCCGAGCTCGAGGCGGCGTTCGAGCGGCTCGCGGGGTTCAGCCCCGCGGTCGCCGGTACGTCCGACCCGAGCGACGTCGCGTTCGGGCTGCTCGAGGCCCAGGTCGACGGGCTCGAGGGCCTCTGGGGTCCCGAGCCGGCCATGGCCGAGCGCATCGGCGCGGCGCTCGAGGGACCGCTCGCCGGCCGCCCGCGGGCGGGGATCGCCGGCACGCGCTTCGCCGCGACCGTGGCGGCCCTCGCCGCGAAGCCCGGCGAGCTCATCTCCGTCCCGCCGAATGCGGAGGCGAGATTCCTTGCTCCCCTCCCGGCCTCCCTGCTGAGCGCCGAGCCGGACGTCCGCGCCCGGCTGCGCCGGTTCGGGCTGCGGGAGATCGGGCAGGTGGCGGAGCTGGCCGCGTCGGCGCTGGTGGCGCGATTCGGCGAGGAGGGGCGGAGGATCGGGTCTCGCTCCCGTGGCGAGGAGCTGGAGCCGTTCCGGCCCCGCCGCGCGCCGGAGCGCCTCGTCCTGGGGCTGCCCATCGAGCCCGCCGTCGCCGAGCTGGAGGCGATCCGGTTCGTGCTCCGCCGGCTCGCCGTCGCGCTCGGCGCGAACCTCGCCGCCCGTGGCCTCGCGGCAGAGCGGGGCAGCGTCCGCCTCCACCTGGATCTCGCCTTCGCACCGACCGGGACGCCGCCGGAGCTCTCGGTCCGGATCCGCTTTCCCGAGCCGACCGCGGACGCCGAGGCCATCGAGCGCCTGCTCCTCGCCAAGCTGGAGCGGACCCCGCCCCCGGCCGCCGTCGACCGGCTGGAGCTGGAGCTCGCTGGCGCGAGCCCGGCGGCCGGCCAGCAGCTCCCGCTGTTCGTGCCCCAGGCGCTCCACGGCGCGCGGCTCGCGTGGCAGCTGGCGCGTCTCGCGCTGACCTACGGCGACGGGAAGATCCGTCGCATCGAGGTCCTCGATCCCGAGGCGCCGCTGCCCGAGCGCCGCTGGGCCTTTCGTGAGGTGAGCGACGAATCACGTCCCCGTGGGGCCGCGGCCGCGGCCTCGACCGTCGCCGCCTCGACCCGGCGATGACCCGGCCATGACCCGGCTCCTGCGCGCGCATCCCGAGATCGCTGTCGAGCCCGACGGCGCGAACCTGGTCGTCGCCTGGAACGGGCGCCGCGAGCGGGTCGAGGTCTGCAATCGGTGGCGCGTCGAGGAGTCGTGGTGGCGTGAGCCGATTGCCCGCGACTACTACAAGGTCGTCGGCGAGCGCTGGCTGGCGCTCATCTACTTCGACCGCGATGCCGGCTCATGGCACCTCGAGCGCCTGTACGACTGACGCGTCGGAGAAGCGCCGGACGTGAAAGGACCCCGTCGCCCCCAGAAGCGACGGGGTCCTGTGCCTTCGATCGGCCTGCCCGCTCACCAGGCAGTCGATCGGGGTCGATGGCCGGCTCGCGCCCGCCCTCGCCGGGCCCGGGTGACGCCCCGGACCCTTGTGTGATTACCGACCGCTGGCCGCGAGTGCCGCCGGGAGGAGGACGAGGATGAGGAGGCTCGCGACGAAGAGCATCGCGAGGGTCCTCGTCAGGACGGCGGCCCAGGTGCGCTGGTCGGTTTCCACGGCTGTCAGACGCCATCACCCCGGAATGTGTTGCGTGCTTTCAGGATAGAACATTTGTTCTATAGTGAGGAGCCCCCTCGAACCTCACATCGACCCCCGGGCGACCGGCCCGGACCCTGCCATCCAGCGAGACGGGCGCATGCCACAGACCTACGCCGAGCTCCACAGCCACTCGAACTTCTCGTTCCTGCACGGGGCCTCGCCGGTCGAGGACATGGTCGAGCGGGCGGCTCGATTGGGCCTTTCCGGGCTCGCTGTCACGGACCACGACGGGCTGTACGGCGTGGTGCGTTTCGCCACCGCCGTGGCCGCGGTGGGGGTGCGTCCTGTCATCGGTATCGAGATCGAGCTCCAGGATGCGGCCGCTCCCGACCCGGGCGGCGTCGTCGTCCCGGCGCGGCGCCGGCCCCGGAGCCGGCGACCCGCACCCGGGCTGGAGCTGCCGCTCGCGAGCGAGGGCCTGCCCTCCCGCCCGCGGCCCGAGCGCGCCCGCCTGCCGGGCCACCGCGCGACGGTGAAGGAGGACCTGCGGGGGATCGGGGAGCGGCAGCGCGGCCCGCATCTCGTGCTGCTCGCGCGCGACGCCGCCGGCTATCGAAGCCTGTGCCGGCTCGTCTCCCGCGCGAATCTCGACGGGACCAAGCGCGTGCCACGGTTCACCCACGCGCTGCTCGAGCTGCACACCGAGGGCCTCGTCGCCCTCTCGGGCGGCCGCGCGGGCGAGATCGCGCGGCGCCTGCTCGTCGGCGACCGCGAGGGCGCGCGGGCCGCCGCGCAGCGCCACGCCCGCGCGTACGGGACGCTCAACATCGAGCTCTCTCATCATCTGCTCCCCGACGACGACTGGCTCGTCGCCGAGCACGTCGCCCTCGCCGACGAGCTCGGGCTGCCGGTGGTCGTGACGAACGACGTCCACTACGCCCGACCGGAGGACCGCGAGCTCCACGACGTCCTGACCGGGATCTTCCACGGCCGGACGCTCGAGACGCTGGGCTCGCTCCGTCGACCCGACTCAGAGTCATAC
>DASTIE010000217.1:0-9360 GCA_035717865.1 Candidatus Limnocylindrales bacterium | reverse complement strand
CGTCGTGCCGAAGTACGGATTCATCCCGGTCTGGACGCGCTCGAGGAGCTCCTTGAACTCCGGGCCGCGGTGGTTGATCATCTGGCGCGCACCGGCCTCGCGGACGCTCGGCGGGAGGGACGTCGGGCCGGGGATGCGCAGGTTCGGCTCGGAGCGGGTCAAGACTGGGCCTCCGAAGGTGCTTGGGCGACGCCCGGATGGTCGCACGATGGCGCGCCGCTCGCCACGGCGAGCGTGGCATTCGAGGAGATCCGAGCGCCACCTCCTCGGCGTCAGCCGGACGCGTCCCGCTTCTCTGTCTCGGCGAGCTTCCTGCGGTTCTCCTCGCGCTTCCGTTGCGAGTTGCCGGCGGCGTTGCGCGGGATGTCCGGCGATGGGAAGGGGCTCTTCGGCGTTCGTCCGGCCTCGCGGGCCTTCTCGCGGGCATCGGCTCGACGCGCCATCCGATCGCTGATCGTCGACTCGTAGCCCTGGTCCGTGGGGAGGTAGTAGCGCTTGCCGTCGAGCGCGTCCGGCAGGTAGCGCTGGTCCACGTCGGCACCGTCGTAGTCGTGCGGATAGCGATAGCCGACCCCGATGCCGTGATGCTTCATCCGCGGGTTCGCGGCGGTCCGGAGGTGCATCGGCACGGGCAGGGAGCCGTGCGCGTCGACGTCGCCGACCGCCGCCCAGTAGGCCTGGCCCGAGCGGTTCGACTTCGGCGCCGTGGCGATGTACGTCGTTGCCTGCGCGAGCGCGTACTGCGCCTCCGGGAGGCCCACGTGATCGAGGGCCTGCGCGGCCGCGACGGCAACCTGGAGGGCCCGGGGGTCGGCGTTGCCCACGTCCTCCGACGCCGAGATGATCAGGCGGCGCGCGATGAACCGCGGGTCCTCGCCCGCGGCCACCATCGACGCCAGCCAGTACAGCGCGCCGTCCGCGTCGTTTCCGCGGAGGCTCTTGATGAATGCCGAGACCGTGTCGTAATGGCCGTCGCCGGCGCGGTCGTACTGGAGGATCCGTTGCTGCGCGGCGGCCTCGATGTCGGCCAGCCGTGGGGCGACGCGGCCCTGCTTGTCCCTTGCGCCCTCTGATTCGGCAAGCGCCACGGCGCCTTCGAGGACGTTGAGCGCCACTCGGGCGTCGCCACCGGCGATGGAGACGAGGTGGTCGAAGCCTTCGTCGTCGAGCGCGACGCCGCCCTCGGGTCCGAGCTCGCCCGCGAGGCCGCGTTCCCTGTCGTCGATCGCGCGTCGGACGACGACGCCGACGTCCTCGTCAGTGAGCGGCTCGAGGCGCCAGACGCGCAGGCGCGAGAGCAGCGCGGAGTTGACCTCGAAATAGGGGTTCTCCGTGGTCGCGCCGATGAGGGTGATCGTGCCGTCCTCGACGTGCGGCAGCAGCGCGTCCTGCTGGGCCTTGTTGAAGCGGTGGATCTCGTCGATGAAGAGGACGGTCCGCGCGCCGTTCAGCGCCAGCCGGTCCTGGGCGGTCGCGATGGCGCCTCGGATCTCGGCCACGCCGGACATCACTGCGGAGAGCGTGATGAACTCCGCGCCGACGGCCTCAGCGAGGATCCGCGCGAGCGTTGTCTTGCCAGTGCCGGGCGGGCCCCAGAGCAGCAGCGACGTCAGGTGCCCGCGGGCGACTGACTTCCGCAGCGGTCCATGCTCACCGACGAGGTGCTCCTGGCCCTCGAACTCCTCGAACGTCCGCGGCCGCATCCGCGCGGGGAGTGGCTGACGCTCCGGCGGCGGCTTGAACAGCGCCTCGGGCCTGGCGCCCTGGACGCGTCGCGTGGACGGCACGACCGGATCGTACTCGCCCGGCGATCCCTACCGGGGGAAGTGCTTCCAGTGCCCCTCGGAGATGACGTCGACCACGCCGTCGACGAACTGGATCGCGGTCGAGTCGTCGATCGCGTATGCAGGGTTGCCGAGGCCGGCCGCCCACTGCTCCGCAGCAGCCATCGTGTTCTCCGGGAGGTCCGGGTGATCGACGTGCGGAAAGATCGAGAAGGGGACGATACCGACACCTCGATCGACGCCGTCGGGTGGGTTCCAGCCGATGAAGTCCGCCCCGATCCTGGGAGAAAGCGCCATGCTTCCGGCGCTGAACCCGACGTAGACCGTGTTCGGCAGCGACGGCAGCAGGTCCGCCAGGCCGGACTCGCGCAGCCAGTGCGCGAGGTACAGCGCGTCACCGCCGTTCACCAGGAGGACGTCGGCCTCGCGGACCCAACCCTCCCAGCGGTCGCGGTCGACGGTCGGCAGCGCCGTGAGCTCCAGGATGCCCATGGACTTCCACCCGAGCTCGACCATCGGCTGGTTGGACGTGCCGGTGATGAACTTCCACGCGCCCTGCGGGCGATTGCCGTAGGTCGAGCCGTACGCGCCGGTCGGGATGCAGAGCGCCTCGGCCTCCGCGATGGGCTTGCCAAGCAGGTCGACGAGGGCGCCGCGGATGGTCGGGTTGTTCACCCCGGCGGACGTGAGCAGCAGCTTCGGCATGCGCGCCAGCCTAGCTGCCGCCCTTCGTCATCACGGAGCCGCGAAGGAAGATCAAGTCGGCCGGTCGCGAGCGGCTGGCCATGCCCGCTAGAGGGTGATGACGCCCATCACGTTGACGAGGATGTGCAGCACGGCGAGGATCGCGATCATCAGCCCGCCGCTGATGGCGATGCGCTTCACGTCGCGGGAGACGTAGGCGTACTCGTGCGCCGCTCGAACCGAGAGTGGGGCGTTGACGTCGCCGAAACGCGGCGTCTCCTCCGCATCGGCGCCGCGGTTGCGACGACGGAGCGATTCCGCGATCGCCGCCTTCTCTTTCGCCGTCGCCTCGGCCTCGAGCTCGGCCGCCCGACGGACCTCCGCATCGGTCAGGCCGGACGCGGAGGCGCGAACCGGAGCGTCGTCGGAAAGGTCGACCGGGAGGGGAGCGTCCTCGAAGTCGGGTTCCGGGCGTCGCAGCCCGGCGTCGGCGGCCCCGCGCGCGGCGCGCTCGGCACGTTTCGCGGTCTGTCGCGCTGCCGTTCGATTCGGGTATCGGGTTCGCTTCGCCATGACCGTCGGGAGGATAGCACCGGGTCCCGGCGCGATCGGCGGTGAGCGAGCGTGGATCGGCGGACGATAGACTCGACGAACCCACCCAGGAGACATCTGCTGGAGCAGCTCAACGCGCTCATCGCTACGAACCTCGGCCCGATCGTCGTCGGGCTCGTCGTCGTCGTGCTCGCGCTCGTGCTGGCGGTGGTCGGGCTCATCCGGCGCGCGCGCATGCTCGCGCGGCGGGTCGAGGCGCTGTCCCAGGGCAGCGACGGCCAGTCGCTCGAGTCCGTCCTCGGCAGCCACTTCGAGCGCGTCCGCCAGGCCGTCAACGACGTCGGCGCGCTCGCCGCGCGGACGACGCTCGTGGAGCGCGACCTGCAGGGGGCGTTCGGTCGGGTCGGGCTCGTCCGGTTCAACCCCTTCGAGGACACCGGCGGGAACCAGAGCTTCGCGCTGGCCCTGCTGGACGGGCGCGGCGACGGCTTCGTGATCAGCAGCTTGCACGCGCGGGCCGGAACACGGGTCTATGCGAAGGCCGTCGCCGGCGGCACGTCGGAGGCCGCGCTCTCGGCCGAGGAGGCTGAGGCGCTGCGTCAGGCCCTCGCGAAGTCCGGGCCGGGCATGGCCGGCGCGGCGGGTGCCCCAGGCTGACGGTGGAGCTCGAGGATCGGGGCGTGTCAGCAGAGCTGTCACGACGGTCCGGCACTCTCCCGCCATGCCCCCAGTCCCACCGGTCCCGGACCCGATGATCCGGACGCGAGATCGACGGCGGAGGCGGCCGCTGGAGCAGATCCCCGTCTGGCAGGGGTTCGAGCCAGCCGCGGCCGAGGCGCCGGCGGGCCAGGCGGTCGGCTTCGGCGACATCGCGGGGCTGACGCAGCTCCTGGACGGGCTCAACACGGAGCAGCGGCGCGCGGTGACGCACGGCGAGGGGCCGCTCCTGGTCGTCGCCGGCGCCGGTACCGGCAAGACCCAGGTGATCACGCGGCGCATCGCGTGGTTGATCGCCACGCGCCGTGCGAAGCCCTCGGAGATCCTCGCGCTGACGTTCACGGACAAGGCCGCGGAGGAGATGCAGCTCCGCGTGGACCAGCTGGTCCCGTACGGCTACGCCGACACCGCGATCTCCACCTTCCACGCGTTCGGGGACCGGGTCATCCGCGAGTTCGCGTTCGAGCTCGGCCTCGCGCCGGATGCGCGGGTGCTCACGCGGGCCGAGGTCATCGTGTTCCTGCGAGAGCGGCTGTTCGAGCTCGGTCTGCAGGAGTACCGCCCGCTCGGCGATCCGACCCGGTTCCTCGGGGCGCTGGCGCAGCTCTTCGCCCGCTGCCGGGACGAGGACGTCTCGCCCGCAGCCTACGTCGCCCATGCCGAGCGGCTGCTCGCCGACGCGGCGGCCCTCGCCGGGGGGCCGGGGCAGGGGATCGAGGGTGACGCGGGTGCGGCGGCGGCCGCCATGGAGACGGCGCGACGCCAGGCCGAGCTCGCTGGCGCGTTCGAGCGCTACGCGACGCTGATCCGGGAGCACGGCGCGATCGACTTCGGCGACCAGGTCGCACTGGCACTCCAGCTCCTGCGGGACTCCGCAGCGGCCCGCGAGTCGCTCCAGGGGCGCTACCGGTACGTCCTCGTCGACGAGTTCCAGGACACCAACCGGGCGCAGTCGGAGCTCGTCGCGCTGCTCGCAGAACGGCATCGGAACGTGACGGTCGTCGGCGACGACGACCAGTCGATCTACCGGTTCCGCGGCGCAGCCATCAGCAACATCCTGGAGTTCCGGGACCGCTACCGCGCGGCCCGCACCGTCGTGCTGCGACGCAACTACCGCTCGCTCGCGCCGATCCTCGACGGCGCGCACCGCCTCATCCGCTTCAACGACCCGGACCGGCTGGAGGTGAAGGTCGGGATCTCCAAGCGGCTCGTCGCGGAACGCTCGGATCGGGCGGCGCCGCCGATCCGCCATCACGTCTTCCCGACGGCCGGCGAGGAGGCGGACTGGATCGCCGGCGAGATCAGGCGGCGGGTCGAGGAGGGCTCGCGGCCGCGTGAGTTCGCGGTCCTCGTGCGCGCGAACGCGGACGCGGACCCCGTGCTGCGCTCGCTCACCGCCGCGGGCCTGCCGTGGCGCTTCTCGGGGACGTCGGGGCTTTACTCCAGGCCTGAGATCCGGCTGCTGCTCGCACTGCTGCGGGCGGTCGCCGATCCCGCGTCCAGCGTCGACGTCTACGCCATCGCCGCGTCGGACCGCTACGCGATCCCGGCCGGTGATCTCGGCGAGGTGGCGGGATCCGCTCGGCGCCGGCACCGCAGCATCTTCGAGATCCTGGAGGAGCTGGAGGATGAGCCCGGGATCCTGCGGCTGACCCCCAAGGGCCGCGCGGCGCTGGCCCGCCTGACCCTGGACCTGCGGCGGTACCAGGAGCTTGCCCATCGACGGCCCGCGGGCGAGGTGCTCTATGCGTTCCTCCGCGACACCGGCTGGCTCGGCGAGCTTGCCTCAGCGGAGAGCGTCGCGGCAGAGGAGCAGCTCGCGAACATCGGCCGCTTCTTCGACCTCATCCGCAACCAGTCGTCGCTGCTCGCCGACGACCGAGCGGTGTTCCTCGCGCGCCATCTCGCGACGCTCATCGAGGCCGGCGACGATCCGGCGACCGCGGATCCGGACCCGGACGTGGACGCGGTCCACGTGATGACCGTCCACAAGGCCAAGGGCCTCGAGTTCCCGGTGGTCTTCCTTCCTGGGCTCGTGGCCGATCGGTTTCCCGCGCGCTCGCGTCGCGAGCCGCTCGCCCTGCCGGTCGAGCTGGTGGACGAGGTGCTGCCGGAGGGCGACGGGCACCTCCAGGAGGAGCGCCGCCTCTTCTACGTGGCGATGACCCGCGCACGGGACGAGCTCATCCTGAGCCACGCCTCCGAGTCGGCTGGTGGACGGGCCCGGCGCGTCTCGCCGTTCGTCATCGAGGCGCTGGACCTGCCGACGGCGGGCTTCAGCGGCGCGCTCCCGACGTCCGTCCACGCCGCGGGCCCGCTGGAGCGCATCGCGGCCGCCCAGGGTCCCGTGGCGGCGCCCGACGCCGAGCGGACCCCGATCGACGGCCCGCTGACCCTCAGCCACTCCGCGATCGACGACTACCTGTCGTGCCCGCTCCGGTACAAGTACAGCCAGGTCGTGCGCGTCCCCACGACGCCGCACCACTCGATGATCTACGGCGCGGCGCTCCACAAGGCGGTCCAGGAGTTCCACCGCTCGCAGTCGCGGGGGCGCCCGCTGACCGAGCCGGAGCTCGTCGGCGTGTTCGAGGCGGCATGGTCGAACGAGGGCTTCGTCTCGCGTGAGCACGAGGCCGCCAGGCTCGAGGCGGGAAAGGCCGCGCTCCGCCAGTTCCGCGAAGCGCAGCTCCTGCCCGGCGCGGTGGTCCCCGCGTGGGTGGAGCGCGAGTTCGCGTTCGCGCTCGGGGGCAACCGCGTTCGCGGCCGCTTCGACCGCGTGGACATCGTCCCGGTCGCCGCGTCCTCCGCCACGATCACGGGCGAGCTGCCGGCGCTTCCAGGCGCGCCCGCGGTCCTCCGCGCGGACGTGGTGGAGCCGATGCTCGAGCTCCTCGGTCCCGAGGAGGTCACGATCACGGACTACAAGAGCAGCGACGTTCGCGACCCGGTCGTCGCCAGGCAGCGCGCCCGGGATTCACTGCAGCTGCAGATCTACGCCATGGCCTACGAGGCGATGACGGGCCGGCTCCCGGACGCAGTCCAGCTGCACTTCCTGGATTCGGGGCTGGTCGGTCGAGCGGAGGTCGAGCCGGCGCGGCTGGAGAAGGCCCGCACGAAGATCGACGCAGCCGCCGCGGGCATCAGGTCGCGCAACTACACCCCGAAGCCGAGCACCGTGACGTGCACCTACTGCCCGTTCCGGGATATCTGCCCCTCGAGCGTCGCGCGCTGAGCGTGGGCGAGCGCCTCGCGGTTGCCGCGATCACGATCGATTTCGGGAACACGCTCGTCCAGGTCGACCGGGCCGGGCTCCGCGACGTCGTCGAGCAGACCGCCGACGCGATCGGGCTCCGCGACATCGTGGGAGATCGCGCGGCGTTCCTGGCCGCATGGGCGGAGGAGCGCGAGCGCCAGTTCCGGGAGGAGGTCCCGGAGTTCCGTGAGGTCGATATCGGCCAGCGAGCGGTCCGCGTTCTCGCGCGTCTGCGCGGGGCGGTGCCACCGGCGCCCGAGGCGCGCTGGGACGACCTGGACACTGCCTCGCGGGTCGCGCCGGAGGAGGTCGACGCGGTCGTCGGCGCGTACAGCGCGGCGTTCATCGAGGGGATGCGCCCCGTTCCCGACGCGACCGCGACGCTCCAGCGACTGGCGGGCGACGGCTTCGTCCTCGCGATCCTGTCCAACTGGCCGCTGGCCGTGACGATCGACCGCTTCGCCGCGGCGCATGGCTGGCTGCCGTTCCTGCGCGCGATCGTGGTCTCGCAACGCGTCGGCACGATCAAGCCGCATCCCTCGATCTTCCGCGCCGCCGAGGCTGACCTTGGGTTCGTCGCGGCTGGGGACGGGTTCGGCGCGGCCGAGGGGGCTACCGGGGCGCCGCGCCCGCCAACTGACCGCGTGCCGATCCTCCACGTCGGTGACGACTGGGCGGCCGATGTGGTCGGAGCGGTGCGTGCCGGCTGGTACGCGGCCTACCTCCGCGACCGCCAGGCGGACACGCCCCTGCCAACCTCCGAGCCAGGCGACGGGGTCGCGGGCGACGACGACGTCGCGGCGGACCTGGTGCTCGACGAGCTGGGGGACCTGGCCGACCGCGTCGAGCTGGACGCGGCAGCGGCCGCGTGGCTCGCGGGAGCCACGGAACCGACGGGCGGGCCCGCGGCCGCGCCACGCGCGAACGCGGCAACCGGCGCTCGCGACGGCTAGGAACCCGACGTGCAACCACGGGATCGCCGGTTCGTGCTGCTGCTCCTCGGCGCGGCCGCGCTCGGGTGGGTCGCAGTGGCGATCGTGCTGCTCACCGTTGATCCGACCGCGGACCCGGGCGCGGGCTTCCTGGGCGGCGCTGCCCTCGGCGCCGCCGTGGCAGTGAGCCTCGCACCCCTGCTGTGGCTGCTGGCGTTCGCGCGGCAGCGACGCATCGCGTACCGCGGCGATTGGACGCGCGCGATCCGGCGAGGCGCCTGGATCGGCCTCCTCGTGGCCGTCTTCGTCGTCATGCGCATCAACGGCGTGTTCCAGCCGCAGATCGGCCTGTTCTTCGCGGCCCTCGCGCTGGTGGCGGAGGTGACCCTTTCGCGCCAGTAGGCGCGCGGAACTCGGGTGGTACGATGCCGGCCTGGCGCCCCGCTGGACGGCGGATCCGAACCGGCGGCGTCGACGCGACCGGCGGCTGCCGCACGATTACGCGGCCCGTCCCGGAGGTTCAGCGTGGCGAAGCGCTCGACGCGCCCGTCGTCCAACGGCACGTCCGCCAACGGCGTCCATCCCATCCCGTCCGGCACCGCCGCGCGCGCGGGCGGCCAGCCCGTCGAGATCGGCGAGTACGGCCGGCAGTGGGGCTGGGACGCGCCCCTCGACGCCCACACCGACCTGGACCTGCCGACCTACGTCGGGCCGACGACCTTCTCGAACCTGCCGTGGGTCGAGGATCCCGCGGAGCTCACCGCTCGCGGGGTCGACGTCGCGATCGTCGGCGCTCCGTACGACGACATGGTCACGCATCGACCGGGCGCCCGGTTCGGCCCCCGCGCCATTCGCGAGGCCCAGAACACCTCGGGCGGGCTCAACTCCCTGCAGCTGGACGTCCGGCCCTTCGAGCACCTGACCGTCGTCGACGCCGGCGACGCGAACATCGTCCCGGCCCGCTTCGAGCGTGGCCACGCGATGATCTACCGCAAGGTCCGCGAGGTCGCGGGCAGCGGCGCGATCCCCATCGTCTTCGGCGGCGACCACTCCATCACCTGGCCCAGCGCGACGGCCGTCGCGGAGGCGCGCAAACCCGGGAGCATCGGGATCGTCCACTTCGACGCCCACGCCGATACGGCCCCTGATTCGTGGGGCCAGCTCGCGGGCCACGGGTCGCCGATGCGGCGGCTGATCGAGTCGGGCGCGGTCCTCGGCAGGAACTTCGTGCAGGTCGGCCTGCGCGGCTACTGGCCTCCGCAGGACGTCCTCGACTGGATGCGCCAGCAGGGCCTTCGCTGGCACCTGATGCGCGAGATCGAGGAGGAGGGCGCGGAGCCGGTCATCGACCGCGCGATCGAAGAGGCGCTCGACGGCCCGGACGCGATCTACCTCTCGGTGGACATCGACGTGGTCGACCCCGGGTCGGCACCCGGCA
>DASTIE010000216.1:0-55262 GCA_035717865.1 Candidatus Limnocylindrales bacterium | reverse complement strand
GACCTGCAGCGATCGCTCGGCGTCGAGGCCGTGATCCTGCCGATGACCGACGCGACCGTCCGCACGGAGGTCCGCACCGACGAGGGCTGGCTCGAGTTCCAGGACTACTTCGTTCAGCGCCACCAGGAGCCGGACGTGCGTGAGATTCGGTTCACGGGCATCGAGGACGCTACCCCGACACCGGAGGTCGAGGCGGCCCTGGAGGCTGCCGACGCGATCGTGATCGCGCCGTCGAACCCGTTCGTCTCCGTCCGACCGATCCTCGCCGTCGTCGGCATCGAGGCGGGGCTCCAGACGGCGCGGACGCGTGGCGCGCCGGTCGTGGCGGTGTCGGGCATCGTGGGCGGCAGGGCACTGAAGGGGCCGGCGGACCGGATGCTGCAGTCGCTCGGCTCGGAGGCGAGCGCGCTGGGTGTCGCGCGGCAGTACACGGGCGTCGCCGACGTGTTCGTCCTCGATCAGCTCGATGCCGGTCAGGCTCCGGCGATTGAGGCACTGTCGATGCGGGCCGTCGTCACCGACACGGTGATGATCGACGATGCCGCCCGGGCGAGGCTCGCGAGGGACGTGCTGCGAGCCGCGTTCCCCGAGGCCTGACGCCGTTGGCGGCGGCGCACGCGGCGCTACGATTCCTGTCGTGGAGCCCACCGCACCTGCCGACCTCGCCCAGACGTGGGCGCTCGTCCCCATCAGGGGCCTGGAGACGGCCAAGTCCCGGCTCGGCGGCGACCTCGACGCGGAGGAGCGAGTGGAGCTCGTGACGGAGCTGCTCCGGCGGACGCTCGTCGCGACTCGGGACGCGCGACGCATCGCCGGGACGATCGTGGTGACGATGGACGGCGACGCGGCGGAACTCGCGCGACGCCACGACGCGATCGGGCTCGTCGAGAGCGCGCCGGGCCTGAACGAGGCGATCGAGGCGGCGCGGTCCGTTGCCATCGCCCGCGGGGCCAGCGCCGTCCTCGTGCTCCCCGCGGACCTGCCGGCGGTGTCGAGCTCGGCCGTGGACGAGCTGCTCGAGCAAGCGTCGCAGGGCGCCGGTGGACGTGATGGTCTGGTTGCGCTCGTCGGCGACCGCCACGGCTCGGGCACGAACGCCCTGCTCCTCTTGCCCCCCGAGGTGATCGCGCCGGCATTCGGGCCCGGCAGCCGGGAGGCGCACGCGAGGGCCGCCACGGAAGCGGGCGCAAGGTTCCTGGAGCTGGCGTCGCCGCTCTCGATCGACGTCGACACGTCCGCGGACCTGCTCGCCGCCGAGGCCGTCCTCGGGTCGATCCGTGGGTGAGCCGGCGCAGCCGGCGGGGCAGGAGCCGCAGCTCCCGCGAGAGCCGTGGCGGATCGAGGTCCTCGCCCTCGAGGGCATCCCCGAGGTCGCGCCGGGCAACGACCTGCCGCAGATGATCGTGGCCGCGCTCCAGGCGACGCCGGGGGCGCTGCCGGCGCGCGACGACGATGTCCTCGTCGTGACCCAGAAGGTCGTCTCGAAGGCCGAGGGCGCGGTCGCGGACCTGACCACGATCGAGCCTCGACCGGAGGCCGTCGCCTTCGCGGAACGCTGGGATCGCGACGCTCGCCAGGTCGAGCTGGTGCTCCGGCACGCGAAGCGGGTGGTGCGGATGGAGAACGGCCTCGTGATCACGGAGACGCCGCACGGCTTCGTGTGCGCCAACGGCGGGATCGACGCTTCGAACGTCGGCCCGGACGGTGGCTCGATCGTGACGCTGCTCCCCGAGGACCCCGACGCGTCCGCCGCACGCATCCGCGACGCCGTGCGCGAGCTCACGGGCGTCGACGTGCCCGTCGTGATCTCGGACTCCTTCGGGCGCCCGTGGCGGTTCGGAATCGTGGACGTGGCGATCGGCGTGTCCGGGATCCTGCCGCTCGAGGACCTCCGCGGCACGCCCGACCGCGACGGCCGCGTCATGAAGTCGACCGTCCGGGCCGTCGCGGACGAGCTCGCCTCCGCGGCGGAGCTCACGCTCGGCAAGAGCTCGGGTCGTCCCGTTGCGCTCGTTCGCGGCGCGGCGTTCCCGCGTGGCGAGGGCTCGATCCACGACATCGTGATGCCGGAGTCGTTCGACCTCTTCCGCTGAGCTGGCGGCGGGTCGGTCGCGCGCGCGGGCGCACGAGACGGCCTACGATTCGCGCTCTTCCCTTCCGGAGTGACGCTTGAAGTTCGGTCTGCAGGTCTCCTCGTTCACGTGGCCCGGTGGCGCGGCGGAGCTCGGTTCCACGCTCGCGCGTGTCGTGCGTACCGCCGACGACGTGGGCGTCGATTCGATCTGGGTCATGGACCACCTGTTCCAGATCCGGAGCGTCGGGCGGCCGGAGGAGCCGATGCTGGAGGGCTGGACGGCCCTCGGGTTCATTGGCGCACACACGCAGCGGGCGCGGATCGGGCTGATGGTCGGCGGGATCCACTACCGCGAGCCGGGCATCTGGGTCAAGGCCGCGACGACGCTCGACGTGCTGACGGGCGGTCGCGCCTGGCTCGGGCTCGGGGCAGCCTGGAACCGCGAGGAATCGGCAGGTCTCGGGTTCGATTTCCCGCCGCTCGGGGTGCGCTTCGAGCTCCTCGAGGAGACCCTGCGGATCGCGCACGAGATGTTCGAGGGCGAGCTCGGCTCGCAACGGGGGCTCGAGGGAAAGCACTACCAGCCGACCCGCCTGCTCAACTCGCCGCAGTCGATCTCCCGCCCTCGCGTCCCGATCATGATCGGCGGCGGCGGCGAGCAGAAGACGCTCCGCCTGGTAGCGCAGTACGCCGACGCGAGCAACGTCTTCGGTGGCCCGGAGCACATCGCACGCAAGTACCAGATTCTCAAGCGCCACTGCGAGGCGGTGGGCCGACCGTTCGAGGACATCGAGCGGACGACGCTCCAGTCCAACCTGAGCGTCAGCCGCGACGGCGCGAACGGCTCGATGACGCCGGCGCAGCTCGTCGACTACTACGGCGAGCTCGGGGACGCCGGCGCTCAGCACATCCTGTTCAGCCTCCGGGACGTCCACCTGACGGAGCAGCTGGAGCTCCTCGGCGCCGACGTCTTTCCGCAGCTCCGTGCAGCCTGACGTGACAATACTCCCTGGGGGTATGGAAACCGCCGTGCTATATTTGCGTCAATGAGCAAACAGCAATCGGCTGACGAGCTCGCCCCGATCGAGCAGCAGGGCGCGCCGGCCACGGAGGCGCGCAACGGCAGCGGACCCGGTGAGCCGGCACAGGCAGGCGCCGACGACCGCTTCCCCGCCCAGGCTCCCGCCTTCGGTGGTCTCGCGATCGACTTCTCCGGCGACAGCGGGGTCGCCGCGCCGGCCGCTCCGGCGCCCTTCGCGGACCTTACGATCGACTTCTCCGGTGCCCCCGTCGCGTCCGCCGGCGGCCCGGCGGTGGCGACGCTCCCAGGCAGCCCCGGCTACGTCTCCGCACACGACGGCCGCACGGAATCGAAGCTCCTGATCGTCGGCTCCGGACCTGCGGGCCTGACCGCGGCGATCTACGCGGCGCGGGCGAACCTCGAGCCGATCGTCCTGGCCGGCTCGACACCGGGCGGCCAGCTGATGCTCACCAGCGACGTCGAGAACTACCCGGGCTTTCCCGACGGCATCCAGGGTCCGGAGCTGATGGCCCTCTTCCGTGCCCAGGCGGAGCGCTTCGGGACCCAGATCGTCGACGTCGACATCGATCGGGTCGATCTCTCGCAGCGCCCGTTCCGAATCTGGGCCCGCGGTATCGAGTACAGGGGCGAGGCGGTCATCGTCGCGACCGGCGCCTCGGCGATGTGGCTCGGCCTCGAGAGCGAGACGCGGCTGCGCGGCCGCGGCGTCTCGGCCTGCGCGACCTGCGACGGGTTCTTCTTCCGCGACAAGGAGATCGCGGTGGTGGGCGGCGGCGACACCGCGTTCGAGGAGGCGAGCTACCTCACCCGCTTCGCCTCGAAGGTCCACATGCTCCACCGGCGCGACGAGTTCCGGGCCAGCCGGATCATGGTGGAGCGAGCTCGCGCGAACCCCAAGATCCAGATCCACACCAACACCGCAGTCGAAGAGGTCCTCGGCGACGACAAGGTGTCCGCGCTCCGCCTGTCCGATACCGAGACCGGCAAGGAGCGCACGCTGTCCGCGGACGGGCTGTTCGTGGCGATCGGCCACCGGCCGAACACGGAGGCCTTCCGCGAGTGGCTCGAGGTCGACGCCAAGGGCTACCTCGTGGTCCGCGACCACACCAACTCCGCGATCGAAGGCGTGTTCATCGCCGGAGACGTCCACGACCACCGGTACCGCCAGGCCGTCACGGCGGCGGGTGACGGCTGCATGGCGGCCATCGACGCCGAGCGCTGGCTCGAGTCGCAGGGCATCACCGAAGCCAACACGCTGACCGCTTGGTGACGCCCGAGGCGGGCAGCTAGCCGTGGGCGGACGCGGCAGCGGCACGCGCCGGATGTCCGCTGCCTACTCCGGGAGCGGGTCCGGCGGGCGGATGTTCGGGCGCGACAGCGGCGAGATGCCGCCGATTCGACCGGAGCGGCGGGGTCACACCATCAGGCGCATCGTCGCGTTCTTCCGGCCGTACCAGGGCCGCGTCGGCATCGTCCTGCTGGCGATCCTGTTCACCAGCCTGATCGGCCTGATCAACCCGATCCTGCTCAAGCTGCTCATCGATATCGCGATCCCGCAGCGCGACTGGGGCCTCCTGAACCTCTTCGTCGGGCTGATGATCGCCCTGCCGATCCTGTCCGGGCTCGTGGGCGTGGGCCAGAGCTACCTCAACAACGTCATCGGCCAAAGCGTGATGCAGGACCTCCGGACGGCGCTGTACTCGCATCTCCAGCGGATGCCGCTCCGGTTCTTCACGGAGACCAAGACCGGCGAGATCCAGAGTCGCCTCGCGAACGACGTCGGCGGGGTCCAGCGCGTCGTCACCGAGACTGCCGGCTCACTCACCTCGAACATCGCCACGGCGCTCAGCACGATCGTGGCGATGTTCATCATCGACTGGCGCTTGACCCTCCTGAGCCTCGCGCTCCTGCCGTTCTTCATGTACCTGACGTACCGAGTCGGCAAGGTCAACCGGGAGGTCCGGGGCGAGACCCAGAAGTCGCTTGCGGAGATGTCGGCCGCGACCGAGGAGACCCTCTCGGTCTCGGGGATGCTGCTCTCGAAGACCTTCGGTCAGCAGCAGACGGCCATCGAGCGGTTCAACAGGCTCAACCGCCAGCTCGCCAGCCTCCAGGTCCGCCAGGCGATGGTCGGACGGTGGTTCTTCATGATCATCGGCACGATCTTCTCGATCACGCCCGCGTTCGTGTACTGGCTGGCGGGATACCTGGCGATCCAGAACGACCCGACGGCGCCGACGATCGGCGACATCGTCGCCTTCACCACGCTCCAGTCGCGCCTCTTCTTCCCGCTTGGCCAGCTCCTCAACGTCCAGGTCGAGATCCAGGGTGCGCTGGCGCTGTTCGACCGGATCTTCGAGTACCTCGAGCTCGACCCGGTCATCGTCGACGCCCCGGACGCGATCGACCTCGCCGCGCAGCCCGTGGCGGGCCGGATCCGCTTCCGCGACGTGTCATTCACCTACCCGACGCCGCCGCCGAGCGGGGCGCCGGAGGGGCCGCCGGCCGACGCCGCCGACGAGCGAGACCGCGAGCCGGCGATGGCCTCGAAGGCCGCGCTGGACGCCGAGCCCTCGCTGGCGGAGGCGGTCGGCGGAGAACGCGTCGCCGGC
The DNA here is from genome assembly GCA_035717865.1 of Candidatus Limnocylindrales bacterium. GTDB lineage: Bacteria > Chloroflexota > Limnocylindria > Limnocylindrales > CSP1-4 > UBA5189. The sequence goes on along the minus strand of DASTIE010000216.1, from coordinate 49,534 downwards.
GCGGCCGCGGCTGCGGCCGCGGATGCGCGGATCCCCGAGGCGGAGCCGCTGCCGTTCGGTCTGCGCGACATCGACTTCGAGGCCCAGCCTGGGCAGCTGGTCGCGCTCGTCGGACCATCCGGCTCCGGGAAGACGACCACGACCTACCTCGTGCCGCGGCTGTACGACGTCGAGGAGGGCGCGGTCGAGATCGACGGGACGGATGTTCGCAGGCTGACCCTCGTGTCGCTCGGGCGCGTCATCGGGTTCGTGACGCAGGAGACGTACCTGTTCCACGACACCGTGCGGGCGAACATCCTCTATGCCAAGCCGGACGGGACGCAGGCCGAGCTCGAGGCCGCGGCGAAGGCGGCCGCGATCCACGACCGGATCATGGAGCTGCCGCAGGGCTACGACACGATCGTCGGCGAGCGCGGCTACAAGCTCTCCGGGGGCGAGAAGCAGCGCATCGCAATTGCGCGGGTGCTGCTCAAGGATCCCCGGATCCTGATCCTCGACGAGGCCACGTCGGCACTCGACACCGTCAGCGAGCGGCTGATCCAGGCCGCGCTGGAGCGGCTCGAGAAGGGCCGGACGACGATCGCGATCGCCCACCGCCTCTCGACCATCCTTCGCGCCGACCAGATCCTGGTCTACGAGGGCGGGCGGATCGTCGAGCGCGGGACGCATGCCGAGCTCCTGGCGCGCGGCGGCCTGTACGCGAGGCTGTATCGCGAGCAGTTCGAGGACGCCGTACCGGTGCCGGCGCAGGCGGCGTCGTGAGCCGCCAGCGTCGGGGCGGGTCGTGAGCCGCCAGCGGTCCGCGACCCTCGTCCACGAGGGCGGGATGCGCTTCGTGGCGACCACCGGCACGACCCGGACGATCGTGCATGGCGATGACCACGCATCGAACGAGCTCAGCCCCGTGGAGACGCTCGTCGTGAACCTCGGCGCCTGCAGCGCGATGGATGTCATCAGCATCGCCACCAAGAAGCGCCAGGAGATCACGTCGTACCGGGTGCACGTCGAGGGGACGCAGCGGGACGAATACCCCCAGATCCTCACGAGCGTCGTGGTGACGCACGAGGTCGAAGGGCCCGCGGTGGACGTCGCCGCGATCCGCCGCTCGATCGAGCTCTCCGCGTTCAAGTACTGCCCGGTGAACGCGATGCTCTCGGCGGGTGCCACGGAGATCCGCCACCGCTACGTCATTCGCAACACCGGCCCGGAGCCCTTCGTGGCGGACGGCGAAGCGGCTGTGACGGGCCCCTACCGCCGCCCGGACGTGATGGCCTGAGGGGCGTCTCGAAGTCGGCCGCCACCGCTTCATATTCCCGAAAATCGCCACCGCGGATATTCGAAGCCCTTGTTCCATGCGCGTCGGGGGAATACGAGGGCCTTTTGATCGGTTGCCGGCCCGTTCTGCCGAGACCCGGCACGTTCTGCCGGCATCCCGGCGGGCGATTGATCGGGACGTAAGCCTGCGACGATCGCCAGCCAATCGCCTCGGTCGAGAATGCAGCTATGCGACGTTGGGGAACGGAGGACGTTGGCCTCGAGGAGACATACGGGCGCCGGGTCATCGGCCAATGCGTCCGCCGCTCGAGCCTGCGGCTCGGCTGCTCGCAGACCCAGCTGGGTTGGCGCGTGGGACTACACCAGTCGATCGTGTCGCGGCTCGAGTCGGGCCACCTCAGGACCATGCGCATGGTGCGCTGGCGCGGATCATCGGGGTGCTGCGGATGACGAGCCTCGAACTGTTACCCGACGAGCCCGCCGCGGCGAGCAGCGGAGACCCGGACCGTCGAGCGGCCGGCTGGCCGCGGCAAGCATGGCCGGCGGCCGGCCCGCCGGATGGCCTCTTGCGTGCTCCTGGACGCAGCGTGCTACATTCCTGTCAAGGGCGCTTGAGTTGGCAGCGCAAGACTGGTTGAGTTGACCGCCCGACAGTCGCCATCAACCCACCACAACAGCTGAGGACCGCCGCAGATGCTCGCCACGTTCTTCCTGATGCTTCGCGAGGGTCTCGAGGCTGCCCTGATCGTGGGCATCATCGCGGCGTATCTCGTGAAGATCGGCCGGCGCGACGCGCTGCCGAAGATCGCCACCGGCGTCGTGGCCGCGGTCGGCCTGTCCATCGGCCTTGGCCTGCTGATCACCCTGACCATCGAGAAGCTGCCGCTGGTCCTCCAGGAGACGCTCGAGGGCCTCGCCGCCGTCCTGGCGGTCGGTGTCCTCACCTGGATGCTGTTCTGGATGCGCCGCCAGGGTCGCGCGATCAAGGGCGAGCTCGAGCACGGCGTCGACGTGGCGCTCACCAAGAACAGCACCCGCGCGCTCGTCGCCCTCGCGTTCCTCGCGGTCATTCGCGAAGGCGTCGAGACGGTCCTGTTCCTCATCCCGATCCTGTCCTTCAACGGCACCGGGATCGACGTCGTGTTCGGTGGCGTGCTCGGTCTCGTCATTGCCGTGGCGGCCGGATGGGCGATCTTCGCCGCAGGCGTGCGCATCAACCTGCGCCGCTTCTTCACCGTGACCGGCACGATCCTGATCTTCGTGGCGGCGGGCCTCGTGGCCTTCGCCGTCGCGGAGTTCGGTGAGGCAGGCTTCTTCTCGAACACCGGCGCCGCCTTCGACCTGAACCGGGTCCTGCCGGACAACGGAGCGCTCGGGAGCGTGCTGCGCGGCCTGTTCGGCTACCGGTCCGCCCCGACGCCGCTGGAGCTGATCGCGTACCTCGCCTACCTCATCCCAGTGCTCTTCCTCTTCGTGATCGATCGACCGCTGTTGCGAAAGCCGGCAGTCGCGGCCTGACCAGACCCTTCAACCACATCCACCCAGGAGGAAGTTCATGTCCCGTTCCGTTCGTCCCGCACTGCTCACCGTTCTAGTCGTCGTGGCCGCCGGAGCCGTCGCCGCGTGCGGCGGCAACCCTGCTTCCGCCGGGCCGGCCACCGCGGCACCCGCGGGCGTGGTCGCCGTCGAGGCCAGGAACGATCCGTATTCCTTCTCGCCGTCCACCCTCACGGTGCCGGCGGGCTCGGTGACCTTCTCCGTGAAGAACGCGGGCACCGAGGAGCACGAGTTCGAGATCTTCAAGGGCGAGACGGTCGTCGATGAGATCGAGGGCCTCGTCCCAGGGCTCACGAAGGAGCTGACGGTCACGCTGGAGGCCGGCTCGTACACCTACGTCTGCAAGCTCAACGGGCACGACCAGCTCGGGATGAAGGGGACCCTGACGGTCCAGTAGCGAGGAACCGTGGCCGCGGGGCCTGACGGCCGGCGCAAGCGCCGGACGCTCAGGCGCCCGCCGCCACCGACACGCGACTCTCGGCTGCGCGCAGGTGCGCGTAGCCGGGCTTCACCACCTCGCTGATGATGCGAAGCCGCTCGTCGAACGGCGCGAAGGCCGACTTCATCGCGTTGATCGTGAGCCACTCCATCTCGCCGAGGCCGAGCCCGAACGCCTCATCGAGCGCCTTGAACTCGCTCGACACGGTGACGTTCGACATGAGCCGGTTGTCGGTGTTCACCGTGACGCGGAAGCGCAGGCGGCGCAGCAGGTCGATCGGGTGCGCCTCGACCGACGAAGCCGCACCGGAGTGGACGTTCGACGTCGGGCACATCTCGAGCGGGACACGTCGGTCGCGCACGAACGCCGCCAGTCGACCGAGCGACACCTCGCCGTCGGGCAGGACGGTGATGTCGTCGACGATCCGCACGCCGTGGCCGAGCCGCTCCGCCCCGCAGAACTGGAGCGCCTCCCAGATCGACGGCAGCCCGAAGCCCTCGCCCGCGTGGATCGTGATGTGGAAGTTCTCCTGGCGGACCTTGTCGAACGCCTCGAGGTGGCGCGTCGGGCGATAGCCGGCCTCCGGGCCGGCGATGTCGAAGCCGACCACACCCGCGTCGCGCCAGCGGACCGCACATTCGGCAACCTCGACCGAGCGGGCCGCCTGCCGCATGGCCGTGACGAGGACCTTCATCTCGATCGGATGTCCGGCCGCGGCCGCCGTCGCGCTTCCGAGGCGGAAGCCTTCGAGGTTCGCCTCGACGACCTCATCGAGCGTCAGCCCCTTGTCCGTCGAGAGCTCCGGTGCATAGCGGACCTCGGCGTACACGACACCGTCGGCCGCGAGATCCTCGGCGCACTCCGCGGCGACCCTGATGATCGCGTCCCGATCCTGGAGCACGCCGACGGTGTGCGCGAAGGTCTCCAGGTACAGCTCGAGCGACTTGCGGTCCGCGCCGCGGCGGATCCACGCGGCGAGCTCATCCACGTCGGTCGTCGGCAGGCCGCCGTAGCCGTATTCGGCGGCGAGGTCGACGATGGTCGCCGGCCGGAGGCCACCGTCGAGGTGATCGTGCAGCAGGGCCTTCGGCGCGACGCGGATCGTCTCGAGGGTCAGCATGTTGGCCGGGATGGTAGTCCCGGGCGCGGACCGGTAGAAGCCCGCCGGGGCTTTGCCGCCGGCGGGCTCTCGATGATCAGCGTCCTTTGGACCAGAGCACGGCGTCCGAGTCGTCGTAGGCGCCGACGACGACCGTGTCGGCGCTGATGTGTCTGCCGCGGTCACGATCGCCTGAGCCGGCGCGGGGCCGAGGCGGCGCGCAACCGTTCGCGGATCAGGCGTGTTCCCCGATCATGGCCCGATTCTGGTCCTCGGTTTCGAGCGGCAATTGGCACACTGGGCTAGGCCAAGGCCGCGCTAGAATGCGCCGATGATCGCGCGCCCGACCCGCTCGGACTGGCTCCTCCTCCTGGTACTCGGGATCATGTGGGGCACGAGCTACGCGTTCATCAAGCTGGGCGTCGAGACCCTCCCGACGTTCACCCTGATCGCCACGCGACTGGCCATCGGACTCGCGTTCCTTGCGACGGTCGTCGCAATCGCCCGCGAGCCGCTGCCGCGAAGCCCGCGGACGTACTTCCACTTGGCCGTGATGGGCGCGATCAATATCGTCATCCCCTTCACGCTCATCACCTGGGCCGAGGTGACCGTCGATTCCGCGATCGCGGCGATCCTGAACGGCGCCGTCCCGCTCATCGTCATCGTCCTCGCGGCGATCGCCTTCCACGACGAGCCGATCACCCTGAACCGCCTCGTGGGCGTGGTCGTCGGCTACATCGGCGTGATCGTCCTGGTCTTCCCGGGGCTCGTGGCCGCGGCGGGCGGCAGCGAGTTCACGGGCGAGATCGCGCTCCTCGGCTCGACGCTCGCGTACGCGGTCGGCACGGTCTATGCGCGGCGCAACCTCAAGGGCCTCCGCCCGATGATCCCCGCGGTCTTCCAAGTCGGGTTCGCGTTCCTCATGGTCAGCGTCCTGGCTCTCGTGACCGAGAACCCGTTCGGCGTGCAGTGGAACGGCGACGCCGTTCTCGCGGTCGTCTGGCTGGGGCTCCTCGGGTCGGGGGCGGCGTACCTGATCATGTTCCGGCTGCTGTCGCGCATCGGCGCGACCGCCACGTCGCAGCTCGCCTACCTCCTGCCGGTCGTCGGCATCATCACCGGCGCGCTGATGTTCGGCGAGGCGGTCGACGCCAGGATCCTCATCGGCACCGGGCTGATCCTCGGCGGCGTGACGCTGGTGAGCAGCAAGTACGGCGAACGGCGGATCTGGGGTCGCCGGCCCGCGGCGGGAACCGAGGCGACCAGCAAGCCCGCGGCCTGAGCTACCGCGGCCTGAGCTACCGGGCGACGGCCAGCAGGATCGCGCCCAGGACCACGAGGCCCGCGGCAGCGATCTTCGTCGCCGCGTCCCGGCCGCCGGAGGACTCCTTGAGCCGCACGGCGCCCCACGCGGCGGCGAGCACGATGCCCGCTTCCCGGAGCGGCGCGACGGTCGCGAGCGGCGCGAACGAGTACGCCAGCAGCACGAGCAGGTACGCGCCGAGCGACAGCACGCCCGCGACCGCGTCGCGGGCCAGCCCGGCGAATCTCGCTCCCGTGTCGCCTCCGGCGCCCGCCCGGCGATCCGGCGCGGGAGCGAGCAACCCCAGCCGGCGGCCGCCGAACACGGCGGTGGCGGTGAGGACCGAAGCCACGACGGCGAGGATCGACCCGTAGACCCACGGCTCGGTCTCGCGGACCCCGAGCCGGTCGACCGCGGAGTACGCGGCGATCGAGGCGCCCGTCGCGAGCGCGAAGCCGATCGCGCCCCGGTGCTCCGCGCCCGCGGCGCGGAAGGCTCGCCACGGCCGGGACACCAGCAGGATCCCGACGAGCAGGCACCCGACCCCGACGAACGCCAGTGGTGCGAGGCGCTCCTGCAGCAGCACGATCCCGACGACCACGGCGATCAGCGGGGCGCTGCCGCGGGCGAGCGGGTAGACGAGCGACAGCGGCCCGCGGCGGTAGGCCGACGCGAGGAGCACGAAGTACGCGGCCTCGAGGAAGCCCGAGACGACCGCAAGCCCGATCGCGGCGGCCGGGACGGCCGGCGAGCCGATGTTCAGCCAGGCGACGATGCCGATCGGCACCAGCACCGCCGTGCCGATCGCCTGGAGTCGCACCGCGGTCGACAGCGTGTCGCCGGACGTCTTGAGCAGGACGTTCCAGCCCGCGTGGAGGACGGCCGCGATGAGGACGAGAGCGATCGCGGTCGTCGGCACGTCGCGAGCCTAGGATGCGGCGCCGAGCGCCGCTCGACTACCGGCCGATGTCCCGCCGCCGCATCCCGATCGCGCATAGCGCGACGCCGCCGATCGCCAGGACCGCACACAGCACCATGCCCGGCCAGTCGTACTCGCCGAGCATCGGTTGGCCGAGGTGTCGGTTCAGCGCCAGGTCCAGGAGGACGTCAGGGAACTTCGCGATGGAACCGACGAGGTCCCAGAGGAAGAACCCGAGGGCGAGCGCGATGGTCACCGGCGCTGCCAGGTTTGGACGCACGAGGCCGCCCGCGGCCAGCCCGATGCCCGCGAGGGCCATTGCGTACAAGCCGAGGATCGACACGCCGATCGCGACCTGGCCGGCGTCGAGGGCCGCGGTCTGGGTCAGCGCACCCACGATCACGCCCACCACGAGCAAGCCCGTGATGATCGCCACGCCGGTCATGACGGCGACGGCGCTGCGAACGGCCCAGCTCACCCGGGTGGTCGGCGTCGAGAGCACCAGCTCCAGGCGCCGGTCGCCCTCGTCCGAGGACCAGCCGCCGACCAGGAGCGTCGTGGCCACGGCCACGAACAGGATCGCCTCGGAGAAGAACGCGATCTGCAGGAACCCGCCGACCGAAACGATGTCCACGTTCGGGAACAGCTGGGCGATCATCTGCCGGATCTCCGGGATGCCGCCGAGCGCCTTCACGAAATCATCGGCCGAGAAGGCGATGATCATGCCGTAGAGGGCCAGGCCGAGGCCCCACAGGATCGATGCCGGCAGGCGCTCGCCCAGGCTTCGCCGGAACACGCCTCCCACGAACAGCCCGATCGACGGCAGCCGGATCCGGCCGCCGGTCGGAACGAGGAGATCGCGCCAGACGAACATCACCACGCCCAGCACGAGCAGGGCGGCGGTGACGCCACCGGCGATGATCACCGCGGGCCAGTCGTAGACGCCCGCGATGGGCCGATGCGAGGCCGTGAGCGAGAGGTACGACAGCGGCTCGAGGTTCTGGAAGAACGAAACGGACTGCGAGTAACCGCTCACGATGAAGCTTCCGAACAGGGTCAGCCCGCCCGCGGCGAGCGCACCCCCACGCCCGAGCAGCGGCGCCACAGCGAACGCGAGCGCGCCGGGCAGGAGGGCAACGACGAACAGCCAGGCCGCGTGGGCGCCGACCGCGTCGGCCCCGACGGGGTCCATCGGCAGGGTTCCGAACGCGGCGATGGCGGACCACGCCGCGATCGCGAACATCACGGTCGTCAGCAGCAGCGCCAGGAGGTAGCCGCCGACCTTTTCCAGCGCGAGGCGCGCGCGCCCGAGGGGCGAGGCGGCCAGGAGGTCGAGGCTCCCGCGGGCGAGCTCGCCGGCGAGAAGGCCGGACATCGCCACGATCGTCCAGATCCCCAGGATGATCGGGAGGAAGTTGATCGTGCGCCACGAAAGGAAGCCGCCGATGCGCTCGATGTTGATCATCCGGCCGAGCATGCCCTGGAAGATCTCCGGCAGCGCCGCCATCTGCGCGGCGATTCCCAGCCGCTTCTCGATCGTGCTGAACTCACCGGCCACGGACGCGCTGGTCACGAGCAGGATCAGGGCCGTGACGAGGCCGAGGAGCACGGCGGTGCGGCGGCTGTCCCGGAAGGTCTTGCCGAACACGGAGCCCAGCCCGACCAGCCTGGCGAGCAGGCCCGGCGTGGCCATCGTGATCGAGGTCGCGGTCGCCGACGCGGTGCTCATCGAGCCACCTCCGCGGGCGCCCCGGCCCGGCTCGCGTACTCGGACAGGAAGACCTCCTCGAGCGACGGCTCGCGACTGACGAAGTCGACGAGCTCGCGCGTGGCCGCGAGGCGAACGACGGGCGCGATCGGCCCCGTGACCAGCATGCGCAGCGTGCGGCCCTCGGTGGCCACGTTCGTGACGCCCTCGATCGCCTCGAACTCGGCCGCAGCGACGGGCTCGGCGAAGCGGAGCTCGACCTCGTGCGCGGCCATCGTCCGCACGCCCTCGACCGTGTCGGTGCGGACGATCCGGCCCTCGCGAATGATCGCCACGCGGTCGCAGGTCCGCTCGACCTCGCTGATGATGTGCGAGGAGAGGAACACGGTTCGGCCCTCAGCCCGGGCCTCGAAGAGCAGCTCGTTGAATGTCTGCTGGACGAGCGGGTCGAGGCCCGCCGTCGGCTCGTCCAGGATCAGCAGCTCCGGGCGGTGCTGAAACGCGCAGATCAGGCCGACCTTCTGCTTGTTGCCGCGCGAGTACTCCCGGAAGCGCCGGCTCGGGTCGAGGTCGAGGCGCTGGATGAGCTGGTCGACGTAGGCCCGGTCGACCCCGCCGCGCAGGTTCCCGAAGTAGGTGATGGTGTCGGCTCCGGACAGGCGGTCGTAGAGGTTCCATTCGCCGGGCAGGTAGCCGAGCCGGCGATGGATCGCGACCGGATCGGCCGCGGCCTCGATGCCGAACACGCGGGCGGTCCCGGAGGTCGGGCGGATCAGGTCGAGCAGGATCCGGATCGTGGTCGTCTTGCCGGCGCCGTTCGGGCCGAGGAAGCCGAAGATCTCGCCCTGGTTCACGATCAGGTCGACGTCGATGATGCCCCGGTATTGACCGTAGGACTTCGTGAGCTTCTCGGTCTCGATGATCGCGGTCATGGTGGTCCTTTCGAGCTGCGATGGGAACAACGGATCAGGCAAACCACATCCGGATCGTCGGCGGATCGGTCAGCGACAGGCGGCCGGGCGCGAGCCCGAGGATGCGACCCAGCGCTTCCTCGTGGGCGGCGAAGACGCGGAGCACCTCGTCGAGCGAGACCTCGCCCCGCTGGCGCGCGACGAACAGCCGGCTCGCCACGTCCTGCGTGGACACGACCAGCCCGACCGCCACCCGTGCAGTCGCCTCCGGATCGGTCGTCGTGAACTCGCCGTCCTCGACGCCCTGGCGCAGGATTCGCTCCAGCGCGGGAGTCAGCCGCCGCGCGACGAGATCGCGCAGCTTCTCGCGCAGGACGGCGTTGCCATCCGCCAGCCAGCCCTCGAGAATCCCCAGCGCCAGCTCGCGGCGCGCGTTCTTGTACTGCGCCGTGTGCGCGAAGATGCCCTCGAGCCGCTCTCTTGCCGAGAGGCCCGGGCGTTCGAGCACCTCGCTCCACGTGGCCTCGACGCCGTCGGCCATCTTGTCCACGATCGCCTCGAGGAGGTCGGCCTTCGATCCGAAGTAGTGGTAGAAGGCGCCCTTGGAGGCACCGACGTCGTCGATGACGTCCTGGAGGCTCAGGGCGTCGTAGCCGGCCGAGGTGATCCTGCGCGCGGCGGCGTCCACGAAGGCGTCACGGCGCACGGCATGGACCTCGTGGTTGCGCGTGCGAGCCATGGGCGGGGCGCCAAGCCTCCGGCGGCGCGCGCGAGGCGGGCCGTCACTTCGTGGTCTGGAACATTCCAAGACCGACCGTCGGTTTGAGAATGCTCCGGGCGCCAGAGGCTGTCAAGCGGTAGCGGCCGTCCGTTCACAACCCGATCGGGTGCCAGACGGTCTTCATCTCCAGGTACGCGGCGATCCACTCGGGGCGCTCGCTGGCGCGATCGTCGAGCCAGTCGAAGCGCGCGTCCGTGGCGCCGGCGGGCCGGCGGAGCACGCGCTTGACAGACTCGGCCGCGGCGAGCTCCACGTCGACGCGCAGCTCGTCCGGGACGCCCCAGACGTCGAGGGCATCGACGTCCTCGTGCGCCGCGAGCACGGGCACCAGCTCGCGTTTGCGGCCCGTGATGACGTTGATGACTCCGGCCGGCACGTCAGACGTCGCGAGGACCTCCGTGAGCGTGATTGCGGGCAGCGGGCGGATCTCGGAGGCGAGCGCCACCACGCTGTTCCCCGCCACGAGCGGCGGCGCGAGGCGGCTGACCAGCCCGAGCAGCGAGGAGCTCTCCGGCGCGATGACCGCGACAATGCCGGTCGGTTCCGGGATCGTGAAGTTGAAGAAATCGCCTGCGACGGGGTTGGACGACCCGAGCACCTGGGCGATCTTGTCGGCCCAGCCCGCGTACCAGACCCAGCGGTCGATGGACCGGTCGACGACCTCGCGGGCGCGGTCCGCCCGCAGCCCCTCCGCCTGCGCGACCTCCGCGACGAACTGGTCGCGCCGCCCCTCCATGAGCTCCGCGACGCGGTACAGCACCTGCCCGCGATTCATCGCCGTTCGGTCGGCCCAGCCCTGGGCGGCGGCGCGTGCGGCCCGCACCGCGTCGCGCAGGTCCTTGCGCGACCCCCGGACCGCGTTCGCGAGCGGCGCGCCATCGGCCGCACTCACGACGTACGACCGCCCAGACTCAGACCGCGGGAACTGCCCGCCGATGTACAGCTTGTACGTCTTGCGGACGTCGATGCGCGCCGCGGGCGCGGCCGCCGCCTTCGTGGCGCGCCGCGCGACGGCCTTCGCGGTCCGACCGTTCGCAGGGCTCGCCATCAGCCCTCTCGACTCACAGTCCAGTTGTCGCGCCCCTGCGCGGCCATCGCTGGAGTCGGGCTCAAGAAATCGACCACCTCAGCGATCGTCGAGCCGGACGTACGCGTGCAGGCCGTGCATGCCGCCCTCGCGCCCAAAGCCCGACTCCTTGTAGCCGCCGAAAGGCGACGTCGGGTCGAAGCGGTTGAAGGTGTTGGCCCAGACGACGCCGGCCTTCATCTTCCGGACCATCCACAGGATCCGTGAGCCTTTCTCGGTCCACACGCCCGCCGATAGCCCGTAGGGCGTGTTGTTGGCCTTCTCGACCGCCTCGTCCGGCGTCCGGAAGGTCAGGACGGACAGCACCGGCCCGAAGATCTCCTCCTTTGCGATTCGGTGGCTCTGGGCGACGTTCGTGAAGAGGGTCGGGCGGAAGAAGTAGCCGCGATCGGGCAGGTCGCAGGCAGGCTGGTAGATCTCGGCGCCCTCCTCCACCCCGGCGGCCACCAGCTCCGTGATCTTCTCGAGCTGCTGCTTCGAGTTGATCGCGCCGACGTCGGTGTTCTTGTCGAGCGGATCGCCGACGCGGATGGTCGAGAGCCGGTCCTTCAGCTTCTCGATCAGCGTGCCCTCGACGGACTCCTGCACGAGCAGCCGCGAGCCCGCGCAGCAGACCTCGCCCTGGTTGAAGTAGATGCCGTTGACGATGCCCTCGACCGCCTGGTCCAGCGCCGCGTCCTCGAAGACGATGTTCGCGGCCTTGCCGCCGAGCTCGAGGGTCAGCGCCTTGTCGGTGCCCGCCGTCGCCTTCTGAATCAGCTTTCCCACCCCGGTCGAGCCGGTGAACGCGACCTTGTCGACGTCCGGATGGCTGACGAGATGCAGCCCGATGTCCGACGGTCCCGGCACGATGTTGACGACGCCCGGCGGCAGGTCGGCCTGCTGGCAGACCTCGGCGAACAGCAGCGCGCTGAGGGGCGTGGTGGACGCCGGCTTCAGGACGACCGTGTTGCCCGCCGCGAGCGCGGGCGCGATCTTCCACGCGAGCATCAGCAGCGGGAAGTTCCAGGGGATGACCTGCGCGGCAACACCGAGCGGGCGGGCCACCCGGCCCGGGAACGCGTACTCGAGCTTGTCCGCCCAGCCGGCGTAGTACCAGAAGTGGTTCGCCGCGAGCGGGACGTCGACGTCGCGGGACTCCTTGATCGGCTTGCCGGAGTCCATCGACTCGAGGACCGCGAACTCGCGCGATCGCTCCTGGAGGATCCGCGCGATCCGGAACAGGTACTTGGCCCGCTCCCGGCCGGGGAGGTTGCCCCAGCGCGTCTTCTGCGCGCGACGGGCGGCGCGGACGGCCTTGTCCACGTCGGCAGGCGTGGCCTTCGCGACCTCCGCGATGACCTCCTCCGACGCCGGGTTGACGGTCCTGAACACGCCGCCGTCGGCGGCGGCGACCTCGCGCCCGTCGATGAACAGCCCGTAGCGCGGCTTGAGCTGCACGACGTCGCGCGATTCGGGCGCCGGCGCGTACTCCCACGGGACCGCCTGCCCGTCCCCGAGCCCCCAGTCCGCCGGGGCCCGATCGCCCGACCACGGGCGAAGCGCCTTCGATTCGGTGGTCACACGGGCATCATACGCGGCATGCCTTCCCCGACCGACGATCGCGCGGCGGACGCGCTGCCTCCGCCGAGCGGCCTCTCCGCCCCGGATGAGCTCGGGCGCGTCACGCGGCTCGCCGCGTACGGGGTCATCCGCCGCGGTGAGGCAGTGCTGCTGTGCCGGATCAGCCCCATGTATCCCGCGGCGGGCGACTGGACGCTGCCGGGAGGCGGGATCGAATTCGGGGAAGCGCCCGATACCGCGGTCCTGCGCGAAGTCGAGGAGGAGACCGGCCTCGTGGCCCGGATCACCGGCGCGCCGGCGATCCTCTCGCACACTGGAACGTGGCCGGCGACGACCCGCCGCCCGAGCGCGATCGCCTACCACCACGTCCGGTTCGTCTATCCAATGGAGATTGTCGGGGGCTCCGAGCGGATGGAGGTCGACGGGTCGACCGATGCGTGCGGCTGGTTCTCGCCGCAGCAGCTCACCGATCTGCCGCTCGTCGGGCTTGCCTCGCTTGCGCTGGGCCTCCCGGTTCGCGCGGGCGAGGATGAGGAGGCGAGCGGGAGCGCCGCGTCGAGCGGCCAAGGGAGCTACAGCTCGAGCAGCGCCGAGGCGAGCTCCGCGTAGCCGGCGAGCGCCGGATCGGCCGAGGATTCGGCCCGCAGTTGAACGCAGACGTGGTCTGCGCCGGCGTCGAGATGGGCCTTGACGCGCGAGACGATCGCGTCGACGTCGCCCCAGGCGATCACGGCGTCGATCAGGTTGTCGCTGCCGTCGTTCGCGATGTCGTCGTCGGACCAGCCGAGCCGCCGGAGGTTATTGGCGTAGTTCGGGAGCGCGAGGTAGTGCTTCGCGAAAGCGCGGCCGATGCGGCGGGCCTCGCCCGGATTCGTCGACATGACCGCGGTCTGCTCGACGGCGAGGCACGGCTCCGGACCCAGCGCGCCGCGTGCGATCGGAGTGTGATCGACCGGGACGAAGTACGGATGGGCGCCGTCGGCGCGGGCAGCGGCGAGCTCCAGCATCCTCGGCCCGAGCGCCGCGAGCACCAGGGGCACGGGCGCGTCCGGCTCCGGGCCGGCGTACTGGGCGGAGGCCATCGCGTCCAGGTAGGCGCTCATGGTCTCGATCGGCTTGCCGTAGTCGCTGCCGCGGAGCGTCACCGATGGCGCGTGGCTGACCCCGATGCCAAGGACGAACCGGCCCGGATAGGCCTCCGCGAGCGCCTTCGCGCCGCCGGCCATGGCCATCGGGTCGCGGGCGTAGATCGAGGCGATGCCGGGCGCGACGATCGCCTGGTCGCTGGCGGCGAGGAGGATCGCGGCGTGGGCCATGACGTCCTTCGAGCCCACGCTCTCGGGGATCCAGACGGCAGGGAAGCCCCGCAGCTCGAACTCGCGCATCGCCGCGCCCGCCTCTTCGGCCCCGAGCCGCTGGAGCGCAAAGCTCCACACGCCCACCCGCCCGAGCCGCGCCGCGAGTGCCCGTCCGCCGCCCCCGCCGATGCCTGCCATGGGCGACAACGGTAGCGGCCGCGGCCTGACGCCGTTACTCCGCCAGCACCGTCACGTCGGCCCACCACAGCTCGGAGTGATCCGCGGCGAGCGACTCGGCGATGAGCCCGAGCCGGCCGTCTCCGAGCGGGATCGTCGCGATCGTGTGGATGCCGTCGCCATCGCCGAGCGCGTCCCCGGTCAGCAGCGGCGCGCGGGTCCCGCAGCCCCAGCCGCGGCCGTCGCCGCTCACGGCTCCGAACACGCCCATCTGGTCGTCGGCCGGCCCGAAGCCCCCGAACAGCGCGACGTAGCCGTCGCCGTCGTGCTCGATCTGCGGCTGCTCCACCGCGACCGAGGTCGCCTCGCCGCAGGTCCAGGTCGGGATGACGGGATCGCTCATCGCGAACGGCCGACCGGCGGTCGCGGGATTGTCGGCCTTCGACCACGTCAGGCCGTCGGCGCTCGTCGCCAGCCCGATGTCGCCACGGTTCGTCGAGCCGGGCGGCTCACCCTCGTACCACATCGCGAAGCCGTCATCGGTTCGGAGGACGCTCCCGGCGGCCGCCACCTGGGAATCCCATTCGCCGGCGGGTCCCGGCCCGAGGATCTCCTCCGCATCGAGCTTCCACGGTCCGTCGAGCGATGGCGCGCTCGTGCGCCAGCTCCACAGGGCGCTGCCGCTCGCGTCCTCGGCGGCCCAGCCGTAGAGCTGCCAGGAGCCGTCGTCGAGCTGGAGGATGGCCGTGGGAATCGGTCCGGGAGCCGGGTGGCCGATGTCGAGGTCGCCCAGGATTGGCGACTTCCCGACGTTCCAGGCCGTGCCGTCGGGAGAGGTCGCGATCGTGATGCGCGGCGCACTGCTCCCATCGTCGAACCACACGATCACCAGGACCAGGTTGCCGTCGCGGTCGCGCGTGCCCGCGGCGGGCGTGACCCACAGGGAGCCGTCCGGGCCGTCCGAGGGCCGCAGGAACGGCGCATCCGCGACCTCGACCGAGAAGCGAGAGGGGAACGCCGAACCGCCCGCGCCCGCAGACGCTGGAGGCCCCGGGCTCGACGGGGCGGGGGTCGGGGTGGACTGGCAGGCCAGCAAGGTTGCCGCCACGGCGACCGCGAACGCCACCCGACCCAGGGGCAGCCGGAACCGCATGCCCACCTAGGTGGGCTGGAGCGTCAGGCGGTAATCGCCCGCGATGTAGCGCTGGAGCAGGATGCGGACGTTGCCGTAGATGACCAGCGCGTCGTCACCGGACGTGAGCACCCGCAGCCGCGGAAGCGTCTCGAGCACGAAGGCCGCCGCGTCGCGCGCGACCTTCGGATCGGAGATCGACAGCGCCGTGAGCTTGCTCATGACGTCGGCGAGCTCGTCGCGGGACGTGACGGTGCTCGCGCCGTACTGCTCGCCGGTGATCGTGATCTCGACGACCTTGCCCTCGCGGGTCTCAACCGGCGTGATTCTCGCCGTTGCGCTCTCGAGGGACTTCGGCGTGAGGCACGCGACACCCTCACGCTCGCCGAGTCGCGCGCCCGGCCCGGTGGTGGGCAGCGCGTGCCCGGGGATGCACGAGTACTCCATCGCCTGGACGTCGCGAATGATGTCGACGGTCGCGCGGAAGACGGGCACGGCGAACTGGAGCCCCGTGTCCTGGGGCGTCGCCCCCGGCCCGAGGCCGCCCGGCGCGACCGCGACGGTGACGGCCACCACGAGGATCACGAGGGCGGCGAACATGCTGGCGATGCCGGGCGCTGCGTGGCGCATCGGGCGCAGCCCGTCGACGAGCCGCGGCGCCAGCTCCGCATCCAGCACCCCGTGTGGGAGCTGCTCCCCGACCAGCCCGCGAGCAGTCGTGCGCAGCTCGTCGTCGAAGCGCGATGCCCGGAGCAGCACGGTTCCGCACCGCTCGCAGCCCGCGGCGTGCGCGCGGTCCTCCGGCGTCACGCGCTCCCCGACCACACGGTCGATGAGCCCGCGAGTCCGGTCGCAGCGCGGCAGGCGATCGTCCGTCACGACGCCTCCGCCTCGAGCCAGGCTCGGAGCAGCCGCGCGCGCGTGCGCGACGAGATCTTCCTGGCGTTCGCGTGACTGATCCCCACGAGCTCCGCAACCTCCGCGAGCGAGTAGCCATACCCGTGCTGCAGGACTACCACGGCCCGCTCCCGTGCCGGCAGGGCTTCCACGAGCTCGTGCAGCTCCAGCCGCCCGACCGGCGGCGGCGACCAGCGCGGGACCGGCACCGCCTGGAGCAGCTCCTGCAGGCGCTTGCCGCGCCGGCGAATCCGGAAGCTTCGATGGACCGCGATCCTGGCCAGCCAGGCCTCGATCGCCGCCGGATCGCGCAGCTGCGAGATCCGCCCCCGTGCCGTGATGTACGTGTCCTGGACCACGTCCTCCGCTCCGTCCGCGCCTACGAGCGACGCTGCGATCCGGAGCAGCCTCGGGCGTGCGGCGGCGAACGCCGAATCAAGGTCGACGTCCGAGCGGCGCGTGACCTGGACGAGCCCCGGTTCGATCGCCTCCACCTGCCACACCTGACAGCCGCTTTGAGTCCCGGCCTGGGGACGACTGTGACAGATCGTAGGTAGACTGCCGCGATGCCCGAATCAGACCCCCGTTCGGAGCGCCTCTCCGAGCCGCTCTGGCAAGCCCGCTTCCGAGCCCCGATCGTCGGCTTTCCCAGCTGGGCCGCCGATAATCCCGACCGCATCATCTACGCCTCGTCGGAGAGCGGCGTCTACCAGCTCCACGCCTGGGATCGCACCACCGGCGAGCGCCGCCAGATCACGAACGAGCCCGTCGGGCTGATCGCGGGCGAGATCACGCCGGACGGCGAGTGGGTCGTCTGGCATCGCGACACGACCGGCGACGAGTCGGGGGTGTGGGTCGCCGCTCCCTTCGCCGGCGGCACCGCGGAGCCGTTCATCGAGGGGCTGCCGGAGGCATGGGACCAGGGCCTCGCGATCGGGCGCAAGGTCACGGTCGCGGGCACCAGCGATCGCGACGGGTTCGACCTCTTCGTCTCCGAGAACGGCGGACCGGCGCGCCTGCTCGCCCACAGCGAGGAATCGATCGACCTCGGTGGAGGCCAGGCGATGATGGCCGGACCGGACCAGGCCGGCCTCTCCGCCGACGAGGCGCTCCTGTGCATCGAGCACTCCGAGCACGGCGACCTCATCCATCCCTCGCTGCGGGTCATGGACGCCCGCACCGGCAAGGCAGTCGCGGAGCTCCGCGACGAGGGTCTCGCGCTGTGTGCCTTCGCCTGGTCGCCGATTCCCGGCGATCGACGCCTCGCGATCGGGCACGAGCGGCGCGGCGAGCGCGCGCCGGCGATCTGGAACATCGACACCGGCGAGGTCACCGACCTCGACATCCCGTGGGATCGTTTCACCGAGGTCGCCGACTGGTGGCCCGACGCGTCCGCGATCCTCCTGTTCGAGCTGCGCGACGGCCGCAACTACCTGCATCGCTACGACCTCGGCACCGGGGAGATCACCCCGCTCCCCATGGAGGAGGGCAGCCTGACCGGCGCCCGCGTGCGCCCGGACGGCGCGGTCTGGTATCGCCTCCAGCGCGGCGAGCACCCGGGCCTGGTGTTCGAGGTGGGGCGCGACGCGCCGGTCCTGGAGCCACCGCTGCCGGCTCCCGCGGGTCGCCCGTTCCTACCCTGGGAGTACCGGAACCAGCACGGCCAGCGGGTCCACGGCTGGATCGTGGAGCCGGACGGTCCGAAGCCCTGGCCGACGCTCATGTTCATCCATGGCGGCCCGACCTCGGTCGACCTCGATCGCTGGACCCCTGAGGTCCAGGCGTACGTCGACATGGGCTTCTGCGTCGCGATGCTCAACTACCGCGGCTCGATCGGGTTCGGCGCCGCCTGGCGCGACGAGCTGATCGGGAACATCGGCTGGCCGGAGGTCGAAGACGCGATCGCCGGCCACGACGATCTCGTCGCCCGCGGCATCGCGGACCCGGCGCGGTCCGTGGTCGCGGGCTGGTCGTGGGGGGGCTACATCACGCTGCTCATGCACGGCATGCACCCCGAGCGCTTCGCAGCCGGGGTCGCCGGCGTGCCGGTTGCCGACTACCCCGCTGCCTACCGCGACGAGTCGCCGCTGCTGCAGGCCTACGACCGGGCGCTCCTCGGCGGCCCGCCGGAGGAGGTGCCGCAGCTGATGCGCGAGCGCTCGCCCATCGAGTACGTCGACCGGGTCCAGGCGCCATTGCTGCTGCTCGCCGGCGAGAACGACAGCCGCTGCCCGCTGCCGCAGATCCTCAACTACGTCGAGCGGCTCAAGGCGCGGAGCCACCCGCACGAGCTGTACCTGTTCGGGACGGGCCACTCGTCGTTCGACATCGACGAGCGCATCCGCCAGCTGGGCGTGGTGCTCGACTATCTCTCGAAGAACGTCGACGGGGTCACTCGCCTCGCAGGCGTGCGCGGCGATGACGTTTCGACGAACGGCACAGGCGCGCCCTCGGCGCCCGCGGTTCCGAGCGCGACGGCCAGCTCCGCCTAGTCCAGCGTCGAGCCGAAGGGGATGCCGCCAGCGAGGTAGATCCCGGTCTCACCCGACACGACGAGGTCGAAGGTCGCACCACCCTGGTAGTCCAGGGTCTCAAGCGACGCAATGGTCGTGCCGTCCACGAGATCCCCGACACGGAGCGCGCCAAGGTTTCGCCCATCGGCGAGCGGATGGCCGGGCGAGGCTGTCGTCGATCGACCGTCCGACAGGGTCACTCGAACCACGCGGTGACCCAGGGGTGCGGAGGTCGATCCGAGGGCGATGACGGTGCCGGGAACGCGTCGCCCATCCCGATCCAGCGTCCAGACGGCATCGCCCAGCCGTAGCGCGTCGGCGCGAACCGGCCCGTCCGCGGTATCGATCGTCGTCGCACGATCGAGGCAGATCGGGCACATCGGCTCGCGGGCCGCCACCTGCTGCTCGATCGTGATCACGCCTCGGGCATCGATCACGCCCGCCGTCCGCGTGCCCTGCGCCGCGCCGGCCGGAGGTTCAGCCAGGTAGTCGAAGTGGTAGTGGCCGTTGCCGATCGGCTCGAGGCTGATCGCCATCGCGGCCTTCCAGGGCCGGTAGATCGCGAGCTTCTGGGCGCCCGTCGCGCTGTCGGGATCGATCTGGAGCCGCCGCGCGAGGACCTCGAAGACGTCGTGCTCGGCGATCATCTCCGCGAAGCGGGCGATCGCCGACTGCTGCTCGTCGCGGCCCACCGGGTACGAGTCAGGATCGCAGAACCAGAGCGGTCCGAGCTGGTCGCCGAGGAAGAGGCGCAGCTCACCGGGGCTCATCGTCGTGGGGCTCGGGGATCGGCCGCCCGCGAGACCTCCGGAGCAGGCTGCAACCGCCAGGACCAGGACGGCAGCCAACCACGCGTGGGTCGTTCGGCGATCGAGAGGACGTTGCATGGGCCGCGAGACGGTCCCTTCCACTGCCCGGTTCCGCGCTCCCGCGCATCATGCATCGATGCGCCGCCTCGTCGACGTCCGCGAGCACCTCGACGGCGACTTGCGGGAGGCGGCGATCCTCGAGGGCAACCTCCGGGACCTGCGGCGCATCAACCGGGTGTTCGGCGGGACGCGGCTGTCCGTCGAGGCCGTTCGCAGGCTGGTCGAGGCGCGCCGGGCCGGCGGGCGGCCCATCAGGTTGCTGGACGTCGGGACGGGCGCGGCCGACATCCCGCTCGCGCTGCTGCGAGCGCTGGGTCCGTGGTCTTCCATCGAGGTCATGGCGGTCGATTCCCGCCGGGAGGTCCTCGACGCGGCGACGCGCGTCCAGCCGGAGCTGGCCACGGAGCCGGGCCTGTCGATGAGCCTGGCCGATGGGCGGGCCCTGCCCTATCCGGATCGCGCCTACGACGTGGCCCATGCCTCGCTGGTGCTGCACCACCTCGACCGCGAGGACGCGGTGGCGTTCCTGCGGGAGCTCGCCCGCGTCGCCTCGATCGGGGTCGTCGTGAACGACCTCGCGCGCAGCCGGCTGGCGCTGATCGGGGCGTGGCTGGTGCTCCACGCGACCACCCGGAACCCCTGGACGCTGCACGACGGCGTCCTGTCGGTCCGCCGGGCGTGGACCGTCGAGGAGGCAGAGGAGCTGCTCGGCGAGGCGGGGCTCCGGCCGATCGGGCGACGGAACGGACTCGGCGGCCACCGCTGGGCGACCGGTGCGGTCCGTCGATGAGCGGTGGGGCGACCGAGCGGGTCGAGGTCGCGGTCGTGGGTGGCGGGCTCGCGGGCGCCGCCACCGGGGCGTTGCTCGCTGGGCTGGGCCACGAGGTCGTGGTCCTGGAACGGGCGCCGCGCTGGCGCTGGCGAGCGTGCGGCGTGTTCGCGAGCCCGGCCGGCGTCACCGCGTTGCGCAGGCTCGGGCTCACGGATGTCGACCTGCTCGACCTGGCCGAGCCGGTTCCGGCCATGCGCGTCGAATCTCGCCGCGGCGTCGCGTTCCGGTTGACCTACGACGGCACGGGCCGGCTCGCCGACTCGCCGGTCGGGTTCGACCGGGAGGCGCTCGACGAGTCGCTCCTCGAGCGGGCGCGGCGTGCGGGCGCCCGCGTCGAGCGGGGCGCGGCCGTGGACGCGGTCGACATCGAGGGCCCGCACCCCCGCCTCACGCTCGCGGCGACGGCCCACGCAGCGCCGCAGTCGATGGACGCAACGGTCGTCGTGGGGGCGGACGGCCTGCGATCGATCGTCGCCCGAGGCGCGCGAGCGGACGCTCGCGTCCCCAACCCGGGGCGCACGGCGCTGACGTTCCACGTGCCGGCTGCGGACGCCGGCGCCGCGCCCGGGAGCGATGCGCGGATGGTCGTGCTGGATGACGGCTACGTCGGGCTCGCACCGGTCCCGGGCGGTCGTTTGAACGTCGGGATCGTCCTCGGTCGGAGCTGGCAGACGCGCATCCGGGATCGAGGGGCGGCGTCCGTCGCCGCCGAGATCCTCGCGGGCGCCACGGGTCGCCGGACCGACACCGGCAAGCTCGCGGTGCTCGACCGTGTTGCCGGCGTCCGGCCCGTGAGCGCCGCCGTGGAACGCCGGGCGGGCGATGGCTGGCTGGTCGTCGGCGACGCGGCCGGGTTCCTCGATCCCTTCACCGGCGAGGGCATCCACCGCGCGCTCGTGTCGGCGGATCTGGCGGCCGGGGTCATCCACGACGCCCTCACCGGGCGCCCCGGCGCCCGGCTCACGGCCTACGACGCTGCGATGGGCTCGCGCTTCGGCACCAAGGATCTCGTCAGCCGCCTCGTCCAGGCCTTCCTCGGCCGTCCGGCGATGTTCGAGTACACGGCGCGGCGCCTCGCGGCCCGTCAGGGCATCCGTGACACGATGGGCCGCGTGATCGGGGACCTGGAGCCCGCGCGCCACGCGCTCGACCCGCGCTTCCTCGCCGCGCTCCTGGCGCCCTGAGGCCGGCGACCGTGCTGGCCAGCATCGCCATCGACATCGCCGCGCCGCCGGAGCTCGTCTTCCGGCTCGCCCGCGACGTCGAGCGCTGGCCGAGCCTCCTCCCCCACTACCTCCGTGTCCGCGTCCAGGCACGCCACCCGGACGGCGCGCTGACGGCGCAGATGGTCGCGATCCGCCGGGTCGTGCCGGCGATCGGGCTCGGAATCCCGGTCGCGTGGCGCGCGCGAACGTGGTCTGACGAGTCCACCCGCAGCCTGCGATTCCGGCACCTCGGCGGCGCGACCGCGGGGATGGGCGTGACCTGGCGGATCGAGCCGACCGCGGCGGGCTGCCACGTCACGATCGAGCATGACTTCGCCCGTGCCCCGGTCGCGTGGGCCGCGCTGATCGACCGCCTCTTCGTTCGACCGATCGCCGCGCGCACCCTGGCGACGTTCAAGGCCATCGCGGAGGCGGTCGTCGAACGATCCGATCCGTCCGCGCCGCCGAAGAACCAGGCATGAGCCGCCGCCGCGTCTGGATCACCGGGATCGGCGCGGTGACGCCGATCGGGACCGGACGCGACGCGCTCTGGGCCGGCGTCCGCGCCGCGCGTTCGCCCGTCCGGCGAATCGACCGCTTCGACCCGAGTCCGTTCCGCTCCCAGGTTGCCGCCCAGATCGACGATTTCGAGCCGCTCGACCACATGGAGCCGCGGACCGCCCGCCAGCTCGACCGGTTCAGCCAGTTCTCCCTCGCGGCGGGGCGCCAGGCCCTGGGCGACGCCGGCCTCGAGCCCGGCTCCGCCACGGTCGATCGAGACCGGTTCGGCGTCTACCTCGGCAGCGCGCTCGGTGGCATTGCCTACGCCGAGGTCCAGCACGAGCGCTTCATGGAGAAGGGCATCCGTCAGGTCGCGCCGAACCTCGCGCTCGCGGTGTTCGGCGGCGCGGCCCCGGCGAACCTCGGGATCGCGCTGGACCTGCGCGGCCCGATCCTCTCGACCGCCAACTCGTGCGCGTCCGGCGCGGTCGCGCTGGGCGAGGCGCTGCGCGCGATTCGCGACGGAACGATCGACGCGGCGATCGCCGGCGGCGCCGAGGTCCCGCTGAGCCCACTTGCGTTCGGGGCCTTCGACATCATCCGGGCACTGTCCTCGGGCTCGAACGACATGCCGGAGCGTGCCGCGCGACCCTTCGACGAGGCGCGCGACGGCTTCGTCATGGGCGAGGGCGTGGGGCTCCTCGTGCTCGAGGCCGAGGACGTCGCCCGCGCGCGAGACGCACGGCCGTACGCCGAGGTGCTCGGCTACGGCTCCACGTCGGACGCCCATCACATGGTCCAGCCGCGGGCCGACGGACGTGAGGCGGCGCGCGCAATCGGCCTGGCGCTGGCGGACGCCGGAACGTCCGCGGACGAGATCGACTACGTCAATGCGCACGCATCCTCCACGCCGCTCGGCGACGTCGCCGAGGCGCGGGCGATCGCGACCGCTCTCGGCGAGCGAGTGCGAACCGTCCCCGTCAGCGGCACGAAGGCCCTGTACGGCCACCCGCTCGGCGCGTCCAGCGCGATCGAGGCGGCCATCTGCGCGCTGACGATCCGCGAGGGCTGGGCGCCCGGCACGGCGAACCTGGAGATTCCCGATCCCGTGGTGGTCGAGCAGGTGCCCGGCCTGCTGATCGAGGGCCGCGCAGGGCGCTACGAGCGGGTCCTGTCGACGTCGTTCGGATTCGGCGGCCTGAACGCCGCGATCGTCTACGGAGCACCTCCGGCGATCTGACGCGACGCGACCCTGCTGCCCGGCCGAGTGTCGGGCGAACCGCCGACGGTTTACGCGGGCGGAATGCCTCCAGCGACAGGCTTGCGTGGAGTCACGCCCAGCCTCGTAGGTCGCGACTCTCGAAGGAATTGCCCGTGTCCCAGCGAATCCGCCCCCTCGCCATCGGAACCGTCGTACTCGCGCTCGTCGCCGTCGCGTGCGGCGGCGAGTCGACCCAGCCCGGTTGGACGGCCCTCCCCGCGGGCTCCGGCGAGACCTCGCCGTCGGGTGAGCCTGCGAGCTCGGAGACGCCCGGAGGATCCGAGGCACCGGGCCCGTCCGGCGGTCCGCAGATGACCGACGAATCGCTCGGCGTCGAGGTCGCGGTCGACGGGCTGACCGAGCCGACGGCGCTGGCATTCGCGGGGCCGGACGACTTCTTCGTGACCGAGAAGAGCACCGGCGAGGTCCACCACGTGACCGGTGGCGGCGCGGGCGAACCTGTCCTCGACCTCGCCGTGAACTCTTTCGACGAGCGCGGGCTGCTCGGGATCGCGCTCCACCCCGACTTCGCCAGCAATGGCTACATGTACCTCTACTGGACCGCGAGCGGCGAGGGCGAGGGTGATGACGGCCTGCTCGGTCCCGACACGGACGC
This sequence comes from Candidatus Limnocylindrales bacterium, assembly GCA_035717865.1. GTDB lineage: Bacteria > Chloroflexota > Limnocylindria > Limnocylindrales > CSP1-4 > UBA5189. Next base: position 25,591 of record DASTIE010000216.1, on the reverse strand, counting down.
CGACAGCACCCTGCCCGACCTCGGGAACCGGATCGACCGGTTCGTCTGGGACGGCAGCGCCCTGACCTTCGATCGCAATCTCGTCCAGCTCCGCAGCAACACGCTGAAGACCGACACGTCCGGGCGCGTGCGTGGCAACCACGACGCCGGGCCGCTGGTGTTCGGGACAGACGGCAAGCTGTATGCGGTCATCGGGGATCAGAACCTTCGCGGCCAGCTGCAGAACATCGAGGATGGCTCCACGCCCGACGACATGAGCTTCACCGGCGTGGTGCTGCGCCTCAACGACGACGGCAGCGTCCCGGAGGACAACCCGTTCTTCGCCGCCGGTGCCTCGCTGGGTGGCGAGGCCGGCGAGAACGTCCAGCGGATCTGGGCATACGGTGTCCGCAACAGCTTCGGCCTGGCCGTCCACCCCGAGACGGGCGCGCTGTGGGAGACCGAGAACGGCGACGACAGCTGGGACGAGGTGAACGTCTTCCCGGCCGGCGCCAACTCCGGCTGGATCCAGCTCATGGGTCCGCCCGACCGATTCGACGAGTACAAGCAGATCGAGATCGACTCGGAGGACGGGCTGGACAACCCCGACTACCCGCCAGACATGCTCGCCGGCAACGCCGATGAGGCGCAGTCGCGGCTGTTCGCGCTCGACGGCAGCGCATACGCCGCGCCGGTCTTCTCGTGGAAGTTCCCGGTCGCCGTGACGGCGATCGAGCTGGTGACGAGCTCGAGCCTCGGTGACGCGTCGGCGAACACCGCGTGGCTCGGGACCGTCCTGAGCGACGTCCTGCTGCGCTACCCGCTGGCCGCGGACGGCGGGGGCTTCGAGCTCGACGGCGGGCTTGCCGACGGCGTCGACGACAACACCAAGAAGGGCGACCTCGGCGAGAGCGCCGGGTATGTCGTGGGCACCGGCTTCGGGGTCGTCACGGACATCGGGCTCGCGCCGGACGGCTTCCTCTACGTGTCGAGCATCTCCAATGGCGCCGTGTACCGGATCGGTCCGGCCGACCAGGTGGGCGGTGAGCCTGCCGCGTCACCTGGAGCGAGTTCGCCGGCAGCGTCCGCCCCGGCCGGCGAGACGGTCGAGGTCACGGTGGGCACGGACACGGGCGGCGCGCTCCAGTTCGATCCGGCGAGCGTGACGGTGCCCGCCGGCTCGTCGGTGTCTCTGGTCTTCGAGAACCGCTCAACCAGCGTCCCGCACAACCTCACCCTCGGACCGCCGATCGACGAGGCGACCGCGACCATCGTCGACCCCGGCAGCTCGGAGACGCTGACCTTCGCGGCGCCGGATCCCGGGGACTACACGTTCGTCTGCACCCTTCACCCGGGGATGGAGGGCACATTGACGGTCCAGTGAACCGACGGCCGATCGGGCTGGTTCATTCGAAAGCGACCGAGGAGCGCAGTTCGCCAACGCACGAATGGGCCACCCTGGCGGCCGTCAGTCGATCGAGAAGTGGTCCGGGTCCTGGTAGCGGCCCGTGCGCTCCTTCTCGATCTGCATGAGGACGTCATTGAGAAGGGTTGACGCGCCGAACCGGTAGCGGTCCGGCGTCATCCAGCGCGGCCCGAGCGTCTCGTACAGCACCACGAGGTACTGCACGGCTTCCTTCGCCGTCCGGATCCCACCGGCGGACTTCATGCCGACGGCGCGGCCGGTGGCCTTCTCGAAGTCCCGGATCGCCTCCAGCATCACGAGCGTCACCGGCAGCGTGGAGGCGGGCTGGATCTTGCCCGTCGAGGTCTTGATGAAGTCTGCGCCCGCCGCCATGGCGAGGATGGAGGCCCGCCGGATCGCGTCGAACGTCCCCAGCTCGCCGGTCTCGAGGATGACCTTGAGGTGGGCATCGCCGCAGGCGTCCTTGACGTCGACGATCTCGTCGAAGACCGTCGCGTAGTCGCCGGACAGGAACGCACCGCGATCGATGACCATGTCGACCTCGTCGGCGCCGGCGGCGACCGCCGCCTTGACCTCCGCAACCTTGATCTCGCGGAAGGTCTGGCCGCTCGGGAAGCCCGTCGCGACGCTCGCGACCTTGACGCTGGAGCCCTTCAGGGCGTCCTTCGCATCCTCGATCAGCGCCGGGTACACGCAGACGGCGGCGACGGACGGGATCGAGGGATCGCCGGGCTGCGGGTGGATCGCCTTGGCGCACATCGCGCGGACCTTGCCGGGCGTGTCCTTCCCCTCGAGCGTTGTGAGATCCATCATCCGGATCGCGAGATCGAGGGCCCACAGCTTGGAGGCCTTCTTGATCGAGCGGCGCTTGAGGCTCTCGACGCGCAGCTCCACCCCGACCTGGTCGACCGCGGTGTAGCGGCCCAGCACGCTCCCGAGCGGGCCCGGCCGCCCGCCCGCCCACGCGCGCACGAGCTCGCCCGCGCGCTCGCGGGAGATCGAATCGGGCTGCCGAACCGCCATGGGACGGTGAGGATACATCGCGACCTACCATCGGCCCCCTGATGGCAGATCAGCTGACGATGCGGCTGGACCCGCCGCTGCCGCAGCTGCCGGCGGGGCTCCGGCCGATGCTCGCGCGGCCCCTGCCGGAGCCGTTCGACTCAGAGGCGCACCTCTTCGAGCCGGCCTGGGGCGGGGCCCGGGCGCTCGCGCTGATCGGGCCGGCGGAGGTCGCGGGCGCAGGCGACGTGCGGCTGGTCGCGGAGGACGGCACCACCGGGCCGGCGCCGATCGACCTCGCGGGGCTTGCGGGCCGCGTGGCGGCGCGGTCTGCGGTGCTCGACGGCGAGATCGTCGTGGTCGACGAGAACGGGAAGCTGGACGCGGAGGAGCTTGCGCGGCGGTTCGGCGGGGGTGCCGGACGGCCGCTCAGCTATCTCGCGTTCGACCTGCTGCACCTCGACGGCAAGTCGCTGCTGAACCTCGCCCTGGACAAGCGGCGCGCGTTGCTGCGGCAGGTGCTCCGGCCGGGCGACGAGGTCGTGGCCGTGCCGGGGATCGCCACGGAGGGCCGGGCGCTCTTCGAGGCCGCGTCGGCGCAGGGGCTGCTCGGCATCCGCGCGCGCCAGCGAACGTCGCCCTACCTGCCCGGGGTCCGGAGCCGCCTGTGGCGCTCGATCGCGGTCGGCGGTCCCGAGGCGTCGCCGCCGGCCGACGCGCTGCCGGCGGAGGACGTGGAGCTCATCGGCGGCGTGTCGGATCGCCGGGAGCGCGTGCTGTCGCTGATCCGCCGGCTGCCCCTCGAGTTCAAGGAGGACGCCTGACGGTCGAGCGGTACTTCGTCGGACGCCGGCCCATCTCATGGTCAAATCCCACCCAACGACGGGCCCAAGGCGAGGGAGCGGCGGTCGAAAGGGCCCAGCAGCGACGCCGAAGTTCGGGATCAACGCTCTTCGACGTGCTCGCGGCGCGTCGTGGATTCTCACGCCGGGTCCGCAACGGCTCCCGGACGTCCTTCTCCGGACCATACGCCCCCCGAACCCCCGGGAAATGACCATGAGATGAGCAGCGCAGGGTTCAGCGGCCTTGGCGGAGCTCCCCAGAGTCGGCAGAGAGCTCACCTTCGTGCGAAGGCTTCGCCGCCAGCGCGCCGGCTCAACAGTCGAAGACAAACCAGCAGATGTCGTTGCGGGTCCGCTGATCCTCGAGGACGAGGGCTCGAATTGCCGAGGGAAGCTGGTCGCGCTGCCATCGACATTCGCGTCGTCCCGCGGCTGCAGCCTCGCCTTCGGCCGCGGCTGCCTGGGCGGCCCGGATCGCGTAGGCGGCGGCACCGAGGCCGTGCGCCGCCACGTGCGCGACGGCGGCGGCCTGTGCGGCGGCGTACGCGGCAGATCGGGGCGCGCCACGCAGGTCCCGCGCGGCCGCGTTCGCATGGCCGGCGGCGGTCCGAGCGACGGTCATGGTGACCTCGCCGTGGGCCCAGGCGCGCGCGAGCTCGATTGCGCGCCGCGGCCGGTCGTCCCGCGGGCGGGTGGCTTGCAGGCGGGCGCGCTCGAAGAACGGCAGCACGTGCTCGGCGCAGTCTGCCGCCCACTCGGCGAGTCGCTGGTGATCGCCGTCCTCGAGCGTCCCACCGCGCCGGACGGTGATGAGCCTCGGGTCGCGGACCTTGCTGAGGATCACACGTGTCGCCCCGCCCTCAGGCGGGCGGGTTCACGATCGCGGCAACGATCTGGCGCGCGCCGGGGCGCTGGCCGTAGAGCAGGACGCCGGCGGAGTACACGCGGACGGCAATGATGCCGACGATCGGGATCGTCGCGATGAGCAGCCCGAACGAAAGCACGATCTCCCACGGCTCGACGCTGCCGACGGTGAGGCGGGTGAGCATCACGAACGGGCTCCAGAACGGCACGAACGATGCGAATCGCACCACCGGCCCGATGCCGCCACCGAGCGCGAGGACGGCGAGGCCGTAGCCGGCGATCGCGATCATGGACAAGGGCAGGGCGAGAACCTGCAGGTCCTCGGCGCGGCTCACGAGCGAGCCCGCGGCCGCGTAGACCAGGGCGTACAGGACGAATCCGAGAACCCAGAACGCCCCGAAGGCCGCGATGAGCCCCGGCGTCAATGCCGAGAGCGACAGCTGGACGCCATTCGTTCCGCCGAGCACCGCCGTCGCGATCTGCTCCTGGAGGAGCAGCGTGACGAGGGCCGGGATCAGGATGGCCAGGTACTGGATCAGCCCGGCCATGCCGTTGCCAAGGACCTTGCCGATCACCAGCTGCTCGGACGTCGCGGCGCTGATGAGCAGCTCCATGACCCGGCTCGACTTCTCCGCGACCACGCTGGCCGCGACCCACATGCCGTAGATGACCACGGTGATGAAGATCACGACCACCGACACGACGCCGACGATCCGCCGGCCCGCGTACTCACTCGCGTCGACGGGCGCCGCTCCCCCGCCGCCGTTGGCGGCGACCTGCGACGAGCTGAAGAGCGGCGTGAGGAACGGCGCCGCGAGGCCGCCGCTGTTGACATTGACATAGTCGAAGATGCCGATCGCGAGCGAGCCGACCTGCAGCAGCTGGACGCGGTCGGCGCCCATCCCCTCGCCGGCCAGGAGCTGGAACTGGAGCTGGCCGCTCGGAGCCCGGGTCGCGATCATGGCCGCGCCATAGGTGCCCTGCGCGACGGCGACCGCGACGTCTTCGTCCCCAGGCGGTGTCACGAACGCGTAGGGATCCTGGCCGCCGCCCGTCTGGGGCGGGTTGAGAAGCCCGTCGAGAATGCCGATCGAGGCCTTGGTGAGCGCCGGATCGGGACTCGTGACTGCGATGTTGGTCGTCGTCTGTCGATCCGCGACCCGGATCAGGACCGGCAGCAGGGCGACGGAGATCGCGAGGGTCGCCAGGAGCATCGTGGAGACGAGGAAGAGCCGGCTTCGGACGCGTTCGCGGAACTCGCGCCTGGCAACGAGCCAGGAGTTCGCGACGAGCCCGTGCTCGGCGGGCACCTGATCAGCGTGCGGGCGCTCGGCAGGCTTCTGCTGGTCCATCTCGGGGAGGTCGCTCACGCGACCGCCTCTCCGTCCGACGTGGCCGCGCGACCCTGGGCGGTCAGCGCGAGTCCGCCGGAAGGAGTGCCGGCGTTCGCCTCCGTGCCCGGCTCGATGTCGGCGGGGTGGCCGACGTGCTCGATGAAGACCTGCTCGAGCGACGGGTCGGCAACCTCGAAGTGCGTCACGCGCGAGCCGGCGGCCAGCGCAGCGGCGAGGATCGCCTCGGGCTCCACGTCGGGCTCGATCTCGATCTCGGAGCGCTCCATGCCGGGCCGCAGCAGTCGCGCGCCGGGCACCGCCGCGAGCCAGCCCAGCGAGTGGTCGCCGCGCGTGGAGAGCAGCACCATTCGGCGGCCGGTCGAGCGTTTCACCTCGCTGAGCGAGCCCGTGACGATCGTGCGCCCGCGATCGACGATGGCGACCGACTCGCACATCGCCTCGACGGTCTCCATCTGGTGGGTCGACAGCAGGATCGTCTTGCCCCGGTCGCGAAGCTCCAGGATCGCCTCGCGCAGCAGCACGATGTTCACCGGGTCGAGGCCCGTGAACGGCTCGTCCATCAGCAGGACCTGCGGGTCGTGCATCACCGCGGCCAGGAACTGGACCTTCTGCTGATTGCCCTTGGAGAGCTCCTCGGCCTTGCGGTCCGCGAAGTCCGGCACGCGGAAGCGGGCCAGCCACGAGCGGGCTTCACGCGTCGCCATGTCCGCCGGGATGCCCTGGAGGCCGGCAAAGAAGACCAGCTGCTCCAGCACGGTCATCTTCGGGTAGAGGCCGCGCTCCTCCGGCAGGTAGCCCCAGGTCTGGCGCGGGAGGCCGCGGTGGTCGCGGCCGCGCCAGGTGATGTGGCCGCCGTCCGCGCGGAGGACGCCGAGCGCGATTCGCATCGTGGTCGTCTTGCCGGCGCCATTCGAGCCGAGAAATCCGAAGACGTGCCCCTCGGGGACTTCGAAGCGCAGGCCGTTCAGTGCATGGATCGGCCCGAACTGCTTCGTGAGGCCGTCGACGGTCAGGGACATGGAGCCAGGGGCATCGTGCGGGCGAGCATAGCCCCGCCACCCTGGCGGGTCCGTTAGCCGATGGTCCCGAATTCCGGGCAGAATCCACCGCATGACGACTGCGCGAAATCCCGCAACGAACACCGCGGACGGCGGCGGGCCGATCGAGCGGCCGATGCCCGCCGGCGAGCGCACGACGCCCACCCGCATCCACGCCGACCGCGCGGCGGGCACGCTCGCGATCGACTGGGCCGACGGCCACTCGACGATCTACAACGCCCACGACCTGCGCTGGCTCTGCCCCTGCGCATTCTGTCGCGGCGAGGCCGGGCTCCCTGGCTGGCTGGACACATCGCCGACCCTCACCCCGGAGCAGACACGCCTGGAGGACGTCCACCTCGTCGGCCAGTACGCCATCGCCCCGACCTGGGGCGACGGCCACCACACCGGCTATTACCCGTTCGCGCTCCTGCGCGAGCGCTGCGCCTGCCCCGAGGACACAGCACGGAGGTCCCAGTCGTGATCGTCTCGACCGCACCGTTCATCGCCGGTCACCGGACCGTGGAGACGAAGGGCCAGACGTTCGGCCTGGTCGTCCGCTCCCGGGGCTTCTCCGGGAACCTCATCGCCGGCCTTCGCTCCCTCGCCGGCGGCGAGATCCACGAGTACACCCAGCTGCTGGAGGACACCCGCCGCCAGGCGCTCGACCGGCTCGTCCAGAACGCGACGCTCATGGGCGCGAACGCGGTGATCTCGATGCGCTTCGACTCCAGCGAGCTCGCCGGCACGATGTCGGAGATCGTGGCCTACGGCACCGCGGTCGTCGTGGAGCCCGATGCGTCGGCCGCCGCGCCGGTCGCCGAGTAGGCCGGCGTGAGCGCCATCGTCCGCACCGGGCTTGTCGTCATCGGGCTGCTCGTGATGCTCGGCGGGCTCGCGCTGATCGTCGGCATCCCGGCCGCCGGCGGCTTTGCGGGGCTGCAGCTCGTCGCGATGGGCGCCTTTCTGGTCATCGTCGTGACGATCGAGCGGCACCGCTACCGCTCGGCATCCGCGGAACGCACCAACGCCACGCCTGGCCCCGGCGGCGGCGAGCCCGCCGGCGCAGTCGAACCGCGCTTCCGCGCGACCAACGAGGTGTTCATCGACCCGACGTCCGGCCACAAGATGCGCGTCGTCGTCGACCCATCGAGCGGCGAGCGGCGGTACGTCGCCGAGGGCTGACCCCCGCCGCCGCCACTGCGGCGCGAGAAAGGCGTCCCTCAGCTGGGGCGGGGGCTGAGTGCGATCGGTTCGGCGAGCGTGCCTGCGCGGGCGCGGCCGGCGCGGGCCGCGAGCGCCGACGGCGAGATGCTCGCGCCCGGAACGAGGCCGCCGGTGATTGCGGACAGTCGCTCCCCCAGGTTCGGGGCGATGCTGTAGAAGACCCAGTTGCCCCGCCGCTCGGAGATGACGGCGCCGGCATCGCGAAGCACCTTCAGGTGGTGGGAGACCGTGGGCTGCGACACGTCGCAGCAGCTCGTGAAGTCGCAGGCGCAGACCTCCGGCGCCCCCGCGAGCTCACGCAGGATCTCCATCCGCGTCGGGTCGGCGAGGGCGGCGAGGAGCTGGATATCGGGATCGGTCGACTTTGCCATGTGCCCGCATCATATCGACGAAGTTCTATATTGACAACCATCAATACCGGTGCCATATTGACCACCGTCGATACGAAAAGGAGTCCATCCAATGTCCGAGATCCAGCTGGCCCACTTCGCGTTCGGGGGCGAGCGCGCCGATCAGAGCCGGTTCCATGACGTCGCGCTGCGAGAGGCGCGAGCGACCACGGACCGTCGCGTGGCAGCCGCCGCCCCGGCGACGCGAGTGACGTTCGCCACGCGCCTCCGCGCGGCGCTTGCCGGCGGCGCGGTGGCGACCACCGAAGCCTGCACCTGCCCCGCATAGATCCTCACCGAGAGCGGCCGAACCGGGCCGCTCTTCCGTTTCCGAAGGAGCGCACCATGACCGACCAGGGCATCGACCTCGATCTCGACCCGATCCAGCGCCAGGTCCGCGACCGGTATGCGGAGGCAGCCCTCGCGGCCGCGACGTCGGCAACGCAGAGCGAGGCCGCCTCGAAGTCGGCGGCGCTGTCCGGGTGCTGCGACGACGGCTGCTGCGGCGGCACGACCGCGACGATCGGCATCGGCCTGTACGACACCGCGGCGCGGGAGGGCCTGCCGGATGCGGCACTCCTGGCGTCCCTCGGGTGCGGCAACCCGGTCGCGGTTGCGGAGCTCCGAGAAGGCGAGACGGTCCTGGACCTCGGCTCGGGCGGCGGCATCGACGTGCTGCTCTCGGCGCGCCGCGTCGGGCCGACTGGTCGCGCCATCGGAGTCGACATGACCGACGAGATGCTGGAGCTCGCGCGCCGCAACGCCGCCGACGCCAACGCCACGAACGTCGAGTTCCGAAAGGGCACGATCGAGGAGCTGCCGCTCGCCGACGCGAGCGTCGACGTCGTGATCAGCAACTGCGTCATCAACCTCGCCTCTGACAAGGCTGCGGTCTTCCGCGAGATCGCCCGCGTCCTGCGGCCCGGCGGCCGGATGGGCGTCAGCGACATCGTCGCGGACGACCTGCTGACCCCGGAGCAGCGAGCCGAGCGTGGCTCCTATGTCGGCTGCATCGCCGGCGCGCTGTCGTTCCGGGAGTTCCGGACCGGCCTCCGGGCAGTGGGCCTGACCGACGTCGACGTCTTCCCGACCCACAGCGTCGCCGAGGGCATGCACTCCGCCATCGTCCGCGCCACCAAGCCAGCGTGAGGAAGGAGGTGAGCGAGATGACGTCATGCGACTGCCCGTGCGGCCCCGACTGCTGCCCGTGCTGATCGACGTCCGACTGTCGACGTCGTCATCCAACTCCGGCCCGCGCCACGCGCGGGCCTCTGCCGTGAGGACAACCTGAGCACGTCCAGTCCTCTCCGGGGACGCAACATCGCCTTCCTCGTGCTCGCGGCGGCATGCTGGGCCGGCGGAACCGTCGCGAGCAAGCAAGCCGTCGCCGAAATCCCGCCGCTGACGCTGCTGGCGATCCAGCTCGCGGGCAGCGTGGCTCTCCTGCTGGTGGTCGCGCGTGTTCGCGGTGAGCGGCTGGCGGCCGGCGGCGATGGGCGCAAGCTGGCCAGGCTCGGCCTCCTCAATCCGGGGCTTGCCTACGCTCTGAGCCTGGTCGGGCTCGCGGAGATCAGCGCGAGCGTGGCCGTTCTCCTGTGGGCAATGGAGCCCATCCTGATCCTGGCGCTCGCCGCCCTCGTGCTCAAGGAGCACGTAACGCCACCGGTGATGGTGGCGTCGATCGCGGCAGTGGGCGGCCTCTCGTTGGTCGTGGCCGAGCCTGCCGCGGGCGGCTCCGCGCTGGGCATCCTGCTGACGGTCGCCGGCGTCGCGGTGTGTGCCGTCTACACCGTTGCGGCGAGGCGATGGCTCCCGGGGGCCTCTGACTCGACGCTGGGCGTCGTCGCGGGGCAGCAGGTCCATGCGCTCGCGCTCGCGATCGTGGTCGTGGCCATAGCCGGTGTCGCCGGAGGTACCGTGCTGCCGGCCACCCTGAGCCCGGTGGGGCTCGCGGCGGCGCTGGGTTCCGGGCTCCTCTACTACGCCTTTGCGTACTTGTTCTACCTGTCGGCGCTCCGGACGACCCGAGCCTCGCTCGCGGCTTCGTCGTTCTACCTGATCCCCGTCATGGGCGTGGCCCTCGCGTCGCTGGCGGGCGAGCGCCTCGAGCCGCTGCAGTGGGTGGGAGGGGCGATCGTCGTGGGGGCGGTCGCGCTGATCACCGCCTTCGGGATCCGGGCGTCGGACGTCGGCGCCACGTCTCAGCCGCCGAGCGCGGCGGCCTCGGCGCAGATGGCGACGACGCCGAGCGACGCCAGCCGGTCGTAGTCGTCCGTCGATCGGACGGTCCAGGCGGCGACCCCCAGCCCCGCTTCGCTCGCGCGGGCCAACCCCGTCTCGTCGATCCGGCGGTGGTCGCAGGAGACCACCTTGCAGCCGAGCTCGAGGGCGAGAGCGATCGTCGGCGGGAACAGGTCGATGGCGTTGAGCCAGCGCGGCCATGTCGGCTTCGCGTCGGCGAGCGACCGCAGCACCGTGACGTCGAACGACGAGATCGCGGCGTTGCGGAGCGTCGGCCGGCCGCCATCGTCCAAACGGCCGCGCTCCAGCTCGAGGAGGTCGATCGCCGCGGGGACGTGCTCCTTCAACTCCACGTCGAGGTACGGGTCGCAGCCCACGCGCTTCAGGAGCTCGGCCAGGCTGGAGATCCCGAGCGCGGCACATTCCTCGACGGTCAGCTCCGCCGGCGAGACGTCCAGTCCCTGGACCCGGCGAAGGGTCGGGTCGTGGAGCAGGATCGCGGCGCCGTCCCCGGCGGCGCGCACGTCGAACTCGAGGCCGTGACAACCGGGGATGCGAAGCGCAACCTCCATCGCCTCGAGCGAGTTCTCCGGTGCGGTGCGCCAGTCGCCGCGGTGCGCGAGGCGCAGCGTCCGCGGCCGCTCTCCTGCCGCGCCGGCCGCGTCGGTGGTCGCGCCCGGCTCAGCCACCGATCCGGACGTGGGCCGCGAGGCCGATATGGTCGGACGGGTAGAGCGTCGGGTCACCGGCGGCGGGCCTGTCGAACGCGAGGCGGCAATCCTCGGCGCTGATCGCGCCGCGGAGCCAGATGTAGTCGAGACAGCCCGGGTCGCCGTCGAGGTCCTGGCCCGGCGCCTTGATCCCGGACGGCCAGGTGACGTCCGGCTCGGCGCCGTTCGCCTCGGCGTGGGCCGAGCGAAAGCCGGCATGGACCATCTGCCCGTAGGCGGGCTCGACGGGCTCGGCGTTGAAGTCGCCGACCACGACCAGCGGCCACGTGATGTCCGCCAGCCACGCGGTGAGCTTCGAGGTCTGCTCAGCGCGGGCGGATTCGTCCTCGACCTCGTGGTGGAGGTGCGTGACCACGAAGTCGAATCGGGTGCCCGACGGCAGCGTGACCGGCACGCGCAGCGCCGAGCGGTTGCGTCCGAGCTCGAGGCGATCGCCCTCGTCCATGCGCAGGGGCTCGCGACCGAGGATCGCGTTGCCGTACTCGGGCCGCCCCGCCCACCCGCGACGCGTCTGGTAGTGGCCGTCGCCGGCCGCCCCGAGGATCCGGTCCTGCTGGACCGCGAACACGCACTCCTGGAGCCCGATGAGGTCGGGCTGGAGCGCCGCCATGTCCGCGAGGAGGAGCGGGATCCGCTCCCCCCAGCGGTCCGCGATGTTGCGCAGGTTGAGGGTCGCGACGAGGAGCCGATCGGCTTCCGATGCCATGCCCGCAATGGTGCCGGTTTCGACCTCTCCCCTGCCGACCCGCGCGGACCGGCCGGGGCGATAACCTTGCCCCGTGAAGCTGCGACTGATTCCCCGCGAAGAGCGATTTTTCGAGATGTTCGTGGAGGACGCGGCCAACGTCCTCGGCGCGGCACGTCTGTTCGAGGCGATGCTCCGGACGTACGACGCCCCCGAGGAGCGGGCGAAGGAGATCCGCGAGGCCGAGCACCGCGGCGATGAGCTCAGCCACGAGATCGGCCGTCGGCTGGAGTCGACGTTCGTCACGCCGTTCGACCGCGAGGACATCCACGCCCTCATCAGCGGTCTCGACGACGTCATCGACTTCATCGAGGAGGCGGCGGACACGTTCATCCTGTACCGCATCGAAGCGCCGACCGCGGTGGCGGTCGAGCAGGCCTCGATCATCGTGAAGCAGTGCGAGCAGCTCCTGGAGGCACTCTCCAACCTGCGCGGCTTCAAGCACCTGGAGCAGTACTGGATCGAGGTCCACCGGCTGGAGAACGAGGGCGACCAGCTCTCGCGCAAGGCCATCGCCGGGCTCTTCGCCAACGGCGGCCAGCCGATCGAGATCATCAAGTGGAAGGACATCTACGGCCACCTCGAGGCCGCGATCGACAAGTGCGAGGACGTCGCCAACATCATCGAGCGGATCACCATCAAGCACGCCTGAGCTCGTCGATGCGCCGGCAGTGACGATGGACCACCACGAACCCGGAACCCACGCGACCCAGCTGGGCGAGGACATCGACCCCGGTCACGACCCCCACGCCGGCCACGCCACCGCCGCGGGTCACGCCACCGCCGCGGGTCGCGCCACCGCCGCGGGTCACGACCGCCACGCGGGGCACTCCGTGGCCATGTTCCGGGACAGGTTCTGGCTCAGCCTCGCGCTGACGGTCCCGGTCGTCCTGCTCAGCCCGGACATCGCGATGTGGTTCGGCTACAGCCTCCCGTCGATCCCGGGCGTCGAGCTCGTGCCCGCGATCCTCGGGACGATCGTGTTCCTCTACGGCGGCCTCGTGTTCATCCGCGGCGCGCAGGGCGAGCTGACGGATCGGCGGCCCGGGATGATGACCCTGATCGCGCTCGCGATCCTCGTCGCGTTCGTCACGAGCTGGGCCGGGACGCTCCACCTGTTCGAGGTCGAGATCTGGTGGGAGCTGGCGACCCTCATCACCATCATGCTCCTCGGCCACTGGCTGGAGATGCGCTCAATCGCCCAGGCTCGCGGCGCCCTGGCCGCGCTCGCCGAGCTCCTCCCGGACACCGCGGAGCGCGTGACCGCGAGCGGCACGGAGCAGGTCTCGCTCGCGGATCTCCGGACGGACGACGTCGTCCTCGTTCGGCCCGGTGCGCGAGTGCCTGCCGATGGCGTGGTCGTCGATGGCGCGGCCGATGTCGACGAGTCGATGATCACGGGCGAGTCGCGGCCGGTCGCGAAGGATGCGGGCGACAGCGTGGTCGCCGGGACCGTCGCCGCGGGCGGCTCTCTGCGGGTGCGCGTAACCGCAACCGGGGAGGCCACGGCACTCTCGGGCATCATGCGGATGGTCGCGGCCGCGCAGGCTTCCGCGTCGCGTGCCCAGGCACTTGCCGACCGCGCCGCCGCGATCCTGTTCTACGTCGCGCTCGCTTCAGGCGCGATCACCCTCATCGTGTGGTGGCTCCTCGGCGATCGGGAGGGAGCGCTCGTACGGACCGCCACGGTGCTCGTGATCGCGTGTCCGCACGCGCTCGGGCTCGCGATCCCGCTCGTCGTCGCGATCTCGACCTCGATCGGCGCGCGCAACGGCCTGCTGGTCAAGGACCGGCTGGCGCTGGAGCGCGCGCGGAACCTCGACGTGGTCATCTTCGACAAGACCGGCACCCTCACCCGCGGCGAGCCCGTGCTCGTGGACGCCTCGGACGACGAGGCGCTGCGCCTCGCGGCCGCCGTCGAGGCGGACTCGGAACATCCGCTCGCCCGGGCGATCGTGGCCGGGGCGCACGCTCGCGGGCTGCCCGTGCCGTCGGCAACCGGGTTCGAGGCGCTGCCCGGTCGCGGCGCGCGGGCGGCGGTCGAGGGCCGCGATGTGGCCGTCGGCGGGCCCCGGCTGCTTTCGGAGCGCGAGCTCGTGGCAGACGACGTCGCGACGCAGTGGGACGGGCAGGGTCGAACCGTCCTCCACGTCCTGATCGACGGTCGCGTTGCGGGCGTCGTGGCCGCGGAGGACGAGATCCGGCCGGAGTCCCGCGAGGCCGTCGACGAGCTCCATCGGCTCGGCGTCCGCGTGGCGATGATCACGGGCGACAGCCAGGCGGTGGCGGACTCGGTCGCCCGTCGCCTCGGCATCGACGAGGTGGCGGCGCAGGTGCTGCCCGCGGAGAAGGCGGACGCGGTCCGGAGATTCCAGGCCGGCGGCCGGAAGGTCGCGATGGTCGGCGACGGCGTGAACGACGCGCCCGCGCTGGCGACGGCCGACGTCGGGATCGCGATCGGCGCCGGCACCGACGTCGCGGTCGAATCGGCCGGGATCGTGCTCGTCCGCAGCGACCCGCGCGACGTCGTAGCGGCGATCGAGCTCTCGCGCGCGAGCTACCGCAAGATGGTCCAGAACCTCGTCTGGGCGACCGGCTACAACCTCGTCGCGATCCCGGTCGCGGCCGGGGTGCTGATGCCGTGGGGACTGGACCTGCCGATGGCGGTCGGCGCAATCGCGATGAGCGCCTCCACGATCATCGTCGCCGCGAACGCCCAGCTGCTGCGCGGGCTTCGCCTCCGACGCGCGCCTGCCGATCCTGCACAAGCAGCTCGGGTGCCTGCCGGATGATGTCCTCGAAAGCGGGCGAAACCGGGTCGATATGATCGCGGTCGAGGGAGGAGCCCGATGACGGAGCCACAGCCACCAGCTGCCGATCCCGGCGCCGACGCCGAGCCCGCCGTCGACCTGCCGCCCGGCGACATGGTCGACCCGTTGACCGGCCAGACCCGGCCGATGACCTTCATGGAGAAGGCCCGCCAGGCGGCGGGCGTTGCGGCGACCGCAGCGGCCAAGGTGTCCGTCGAGGTCGGCTCGCAAGCCGCGAAGGCAAGCGCCGACATCGGGAGCAAGGCGGCGCACCAGGCCGCCACCACGATCCGCGACCCGGCCACGAAGGCGCGTGCCGCCGCGGCACTTCGGAAGGCCAAGCGCGGCTTCACGACGGCCCTCGAGCGGATCGATCCCAAGATCCTCGCCGACGTCGTTGTGAAGGCAACCTCGCTGCAGGAGAAGGCGAACGCCAGCCTGAAGGACCGGGGGTCGGCGTACCGGATCGGCGAGATCACGATCGGGGCCTCGATCCCACCCAGCATCCAGTTCTCGATCGAGCGCATCGACGATCCCCAGGCGACCGACTCCACGAGCCTGATCGCCGCTGCCGCTTCGTCAGCCGACCCGATCGCGCCGGAGACGATCGTGACGCTCGACGGGACACATCTCGATGACGCGACCATCGAGGAAGCGATCGCCGAGGCCTAGGGCGCAGGGGCTGATTTCGATGTCGCCGCGCCGTCAGCGTCTGGCCACCATCATCCTGATGGGCGTCAGCGCGTCCGGGAAATCGACCGTCATGGCCGCGCTCGCGTCGCGGCTCGGCTGGCCGACCCTGGAGGGCGACGCGATCCATCCGCCCGGAAACGTCGCGAAGATGGCCGCGGGCGTCCCGCTGACCGACGAGGACCGTCGGCCGTGGCTCGAAGCGATATCGGCGTGGATCGGCGAACGGGAACGCGCGCGGGAGAGCTCCATCGTTGCCTGCTCGGCCCTGCGTCGCCCGTATCGAGAGCTGCTGCGGCGAGGCCATCCCTCCGTGTGGTTCGTCTCCCTGGACGTCCCGCGGGCGGTCCTGGAGTCGCGGATGGCGACGCGGGCCGGGCACTTCATGCCGGCATCGCTGCTGGATTCCCAGCTGGAGGCGTTGGAGCCGCTGGCCACGGCGGAGCCGGGTACGACCATCGCCGCCGTGGATCCGCCGGGTGAGCTCGCGGACCGCATCATCGAGACGCTGCGCCTCGAGCCGCGCTGAGGCAGAACCGGACGCCCGGGACCCGGCGCCTACGCGGGTGCCGCGACCGCGGCGAAGGCGCCGCTGCGGAGGAAGCCCTCGACCTCGTCGATCGAGGCGGTTCGGCGCTCACCGGTCGCGCGCCGGGTGACCTCGACGCCGCCGGCGGCGAGCGAGCGCGGCGACACCGTGAGGATCCAGGGCATTCCCAGCAGCTCCGCGTCGGTGAGCTTCACGCCGGGCGACTCGTCGCGATCGTCGTACAGGACCTCGCGACCGGACGCCGAAGCCAACGCGTGCAGCCGCTCGGCTGTCTCCAGGACGTTCGCGTCGCGGCCCGCACCGATCGAGACCAGGTGCGCGGGGTACGGCGCGACCTCATCCGGCCAGGCGATGCCCTTGTCGTCGTGGTGGGCCTCGACGATGCACGCGACATTCCGTCCGAGGCCGATCCCGTACGAGCCCATGACGATGGGATGCCGCTCGCCGTCCTCGCCGAGGTACATCGACCCGAACGCCTCGGTGAAGTCCGTCCCGAGCTTGAAGATGTTCCCGACCTCGATGCCCTTGCGGAGCTTCACGGGCGCGCCGCAGATCGGGCAGGGATCACCCGCCCGGGCGTTCGTGATCTCGGCGATGACGTCCGGCGTGAAATCGCGCCCCACGTTGACGTTCCGGATGTGCCAGCCGGGCCGGTTGGCCCCGGCGACGAGATTCGGCGACCGCGCCACCAGCTCGTCGACGACGACCACGGCATCGCGCGCGCCGATCGGCGAGCCGTAGCCCGCCTCCATCCCCCGCGCCTTGATCTCCTCGACCGTCGCAGGTCGCAGGCCGCCGCGCGCCTTCAGCGTGTTGACGAGCTTCGTCTCGTTGACGTCGTAATCGCCGCGGACGACCGCGACGACGAAGCGGTCGTCGCCGGTGACGAAGAACGCCGCCTTGGCGGTCTTGGACTTCGGGATGTCGAGGAAAGCCGCGAGCGCGTCGATCGTCGTCGCGTCCGGCGTCTCGACGTCCTCCATCGGCAGGACGTCCTCGGGCTCGGGCGAGGGCTTCCCGACCTCCGCGATCTGCTGGTTGTCCGCGAAGTCGCCGTTGTCGCACAGGACCAACGTGTCCTCGCCGAAGTCGTTCAGGACCATGAACTCGTGGGCGCCGGAGCCGCCCATGATCCCGACGTCGGAACGGACCATGATCGCGTCCAGGCCCAGTCGCTCGAAGATCCGGTCGTAGGCGACGCGGTGCTTCTCGTAGCTGACGTCGAGGCCGGCGTTGTCGAGGTCGCAGGAGTACGAATCCTTCATCACGAACTCGCGGACGCGGATGAGCCCGCCACGGGCGCGAGGCTCGTCGCGGAACTTCGTCTGGAAGTGGTAGACGATCATTGGCAGCTGGCGGTAGCTCTGGACGATGTCCCGCAGGAGGATCGCGACGACTTCCTCGTGGGTCATCGCGAGGACCATGTCGCGCTCGCCGCGGTCCTTGAACCGCACGAGCTCCGGCCCGATCTTCGCGTACCGCCCGCTCTCCTTCCAGACCTCCGCGGGATGGACGACGGGCATCTCCATCTCCTGCCCGCCGATCGCGTCGATCTCCTCTCGGATGACCTGCTCGACCCGGTCGCTGACGCGCTTCCCCAGGGGCAGCAGTGAGTAGATCCCCGAGCCGAGCTGGCGCAGGTAGCCGCCGCGCAGCAGCAGCTTGTGCGACGGCATCTCGGCCTCGCCGGGATCGTCGCGCAGGGTCGCGAAGAACAGCTCGCTCAGTCGCATGAGTCGGCAAGTCTACCGATCCGGGGAGCGAGCGACGCCCGGATCAGCCGAGAGAGGCGCCGCGCTGCTAGCCTCGCCACGTGCCCGACGGCTTCAGTCTGCTGCTGATCGTCGTCGTCGTTCTCGCCGTTGTCTTCGACTACATCAACGGCTTCCACGACACCGCGAACGCCATCGCGACATCGGTCTCGACCCGGGCGCTCCGGCCCTCGCACGCGATCCTCATGTCCGCGACGGCGAACTTCGTCGGCGCGCTGAGCGGCACCGCGGTCGCGAACACCATCGCGTCCGGGCTGGCGAGGACACCGAGCGGCGACCCGGGCCAGGTCATCGTCGCGGCGGCGCTCATGGGCGCGATCGCCTGGAACCTCCTGACCTGGCGCCTCGGGATCCCGTCGTCGTCAAGCCACGCGCTCATCGGCGGCCTCATCGGCGCGGTCATCGCGGCGTCCGGGCCTGACGCGCTGAACATGCAGGGCATCTTCGATAAGGTGCTGTTCCCGCTGGTGGCCTCGCCGATCCTCGGCGTCGTGCTCGGCTTCACCCTCATGGTCGTGCTGCTGAACGTGTTCCGGAACGCCCATCCGCGCCGGCTGAACGATCGATTTCGACGGCTCCAGGTGCTGTCGGCGGCGTACATGGCCTTCAGCCACGGCTCGAACGACGCGCAGAAGACAATGGGCATCATCACGCTCGCGCTGGTCGCCGGCGGCGTGCTGGCCGAGCCGACCGTCCCCCTGTGGGTGATCGTGCTGGCGGCGAGCGCCATCTCCCTCGGCACCGCGGCCGGCGGCTGGCGGATCATCAAGACGATGGGCCAGCGCGTCGTGAAGCTGGACCCGGTCCACGGCTTCGCCGCCGAGACGACCGCCGCGACGATCATCTTCGGGGCATCGCATTTCGGCATGCCGGTCTCGACGACCCACGTGATCTCGTCGGCGATCATCGGCGTCGGGTCGAGCGACCGGCTCTCGGCGGTCCGGTGGGGCGTCGCCGGCAACATCGTGATCGCCTGGGTCCTGACGATCCCCGCATCGGGAACCGTGGCCTGGCTGGCCTGGGAGGTCCTCAGCCGGGTCCTCTAGGCGGCGGGGCGGCGGCGGAGCGGCGCCTGGAAGACGCGAGGCCAGACCGCGCTCTTGGAGCCCCACACCTGGCTCGCGGGCGAGCGTCAGCTGGCGCGGGGCTTCATGTAGTACTCGGTGAACGACGAGCACTTGCCTTCGTCGTCGAACTCCAGCAGCCAGTTGTTGTAGTAGATCCGCTCGACCTTGGACTTCGACGTGTCGGTCCAATAGGTGCACGTGCCGACCGCGACCGCCTTGTTGCCGTCGACGGCGTACGGCCGCAGCTCGGCGGCGTACGTGCCGGGCACGTCCCGCGAAGAGGCATTCCCGCCGGGGTTCAGCCATGCCTCCACGATCGTGTCGCGCCCGACCTCGGGGTCGTCCGCCGGGTGCCAGCGGTACTCAGCGCCCGCGCTGAACAGCGGGGCGATGTCGGCGGCGTCGTAGGTCTCCCAGGCCCGCGCATAGGCATCGAGCCACTTCTGCACGTGCTCGTGCGTGAGCTTGGTGGCGGTGTGGTGTGACATCAGGTCTCCTCCGACGAGTCAAGGGTCGAGATGGCGGCGTCGAGCCGCTCGAGGGTCCGTTCGCGACCGAGCGCGACGAGCGAGTCGAACAACGGCGGCGCGGCGGTTCGGCCCGTCACCGCGACGCGGATGGCCATGAACAGGTCCCCGGCCTTCCAGCCGTTCGAGTCCGCGAGCGCGCGCATCGGCGGCTCGAGCTCGTCCGCCTCGAACGTGACGGCGCCGGTGTCGCCGACGACCTCGCGGGCTGCATGGAGGCCGGCGACGGTGGTCGCCGCATCCCAGCGCTTCGGCACGAGCATCGAAGGCTCGACGGCCACCGCGTCCTGCCACAGGAACCCGATGAGCTCGCCGATCGCGCCGAGGGTCGGCAGGCGCTCCTGGATGATCGGCACGAGGGGCCGCAGCTCCTCCGGCGTCGGGACGCGATCGATGCGCCCGGCCGCCCGATCGGCCTCGAGGAACGGGAGCAGCCGCTCGATCAGGTCCTCCGGGTCGAGCCGGCGGATCCACTGGCCGTTGAGCCATTCGAGCCGGTCCTTGTCGAAGACCGCGCCGCCCTTGTGGACCTTCTCGAGGTCGAACCGCGCGACGAGCTCCTCGTGGGTGAGAATCTCCTCTTCCGTCCCCGTGGACCAGCCGAGGAATGCGAGGAAGTTGAACATCGCCTCGGGGAGGTAGCCCTGCGCGCGGTAGTCCGCGATCGCGGTCTGGCTCTTGCGCTTGCTCATCTTCGTGCGGTCGGGGTTGAGGATGAGCGGCAGGTGGCCGAAGCGCGGGACCTCGTGGCCGAGCGCGCGGAACAGCAGGATGTGCTTGGGCGTGTTCGAGATGTGGTCCTCGCCTCGGATGATGTGGGTCATCTCCATCGCCGCGTCGTCGACGACGACGACGAAGTGGTAGAGCGGCGTGCCGTCGCTGCGGACGATCACGAAGTCGCCCCCGATATTCGCGGTGTCGATCTCCACGTCGCCACGGACGAGGTCGTCCCAGCCGATCCTCCCTGCCGGTACGCGGAACCGAACCGCGCCGCGGCGGCCCTCGGCCTCACGCGCCGCGCGCTCCTCGGGGGTGAGATTCGCGCATCGGCCGATGTACCGCGGCGCCTCGTGGGCCGCCTCCATCGCCTCCCGGTCCGCGGCAAGCTCCTCGGGCGTGCAGTAGCAGGGATAGGCGAGGTCGCGGGCGAGGAGGTCAGCCGCGGCGGCGTCGTAGCGCTCGCGGCGCTGCATCTGGCGATACGGCGCGTACGGGCCGTGGTCCGTGCCGCCGGCGGCATCCGGCCCCTCGTCAAACGTGATCCCCAGCCAGGCGAGGTTCTCCAGGATGTCCTGCTCGAACGCGACCGTGCTCCGCGCGACGTCCGTGTCCTCCATGCGAAGGACGAAGGTGCCGCCCGTCCGGCGCGCGTACAGGTAGTTGAAGAGCGCCGTCCGCGCGGTCCCGATGTGCAGCGGCCCGGTGGGGCTGGGGGCAATTCGAACCCGGGGAGTGGTCATTCCCGCCACCGTAGCAGGCATGACCGGTGTTTGCCAGTTTGCTGGTTACGCCGTGGGCCTCAGGCCGGCGCGGGCCCGAGCCAATCAAGCGTCTCGGCGTCGAAGAGGTGGGTCACGGTTGGGTCGGTCCATCGGCAGATCCCTCGTTCGTCCGCGGGCAGGTCGGTAGGACAGACATCCTGAAGACCGTCGAGCTGGACCCGCCAGACTGCCATCCAGCGAGGGCCGGCGAGGATCGCATCGAGCTGTGCCGACGTGACCGTGATATCGATGTTGCCTGGCGGAGCGGGCTCGACCTTTCCGAACTCGAACTCCAACTCCGCTTCCAAGTCGCTTGGAGTCCGCAGCTCCGGGACGATCGGGATGATCCAGGCGTCGGGCAGCTTCCCACCTGCGACGATGGCGATCGACTCGGCGAGCAGGCTCTGTTCGCCACTTCCGGGCACCCCGCCGCCCGAGAGCGCGAGCTTGCCATCCGAGATCGGCTCGTTGATCGTTGGCAGCATCACGACGTCGCCGTCGAGAACCACCGCCAGCGTCGCCCCGACATGGCTCTCGGTGTAGACGTTGAGTGCCTGTGCGGCGGGTGGCCGCAGCGTGAGCGTCACAAGCGTGTGGCCCTGTTGATCCAGCTCCGTCGTCGCCGATGCAATCCCGTCCCAGCCGAACAGCGTGGTCTCGTCGGTCGGGAGGGGCTGGCCGATCTCGGCCGTGTACGCACCCTTCGAGTAGCTCTCCGGCAACGGCACGAACTCGACCACTCCCGGCGCTCGCAGCACCGAACGGACCGATTCGTCGGATGGCCCCGTGGTCGGGAGCTCAAAAGTGATCGCGTTGCCACCCGCTGAGGAGAATCCGCCCGCAAAGTCTCCCGTGAAGAGGAGCGCACGTAGTCGCGCGTTCAGGACCTCCGAGGCGAGAGTGCCATCGGTCTTGTCCTGGTCGTAGCCCGCCGGCGGGAGCACGATGAACTGACGAGTTGTCAGGGTCGAGCTGGGCGTCGGTGATGGCTTCGCGCCCGGATCGAGGATCCGCAGCTGGAAGCTCGCGAAGGCGACGACCGCGACGACGATCACGGCCGCGACGACGAGCCACCCCGGGCGGAACGCGCCCGCGCGGAACGTCGTGAGTCCGAGCCGGCGCGGCGGCGTCGACATCGACTGGCGCACGGACGCGAGCAGCTCGGCCGGCGGCTGCGCACCGTCGAAACGGCGGTGCAGGTGGGTTCGGAGGCGCTGCTCCAGCTCGCGCCCGGTCATCGATCCTCTCCCAGGCTCGCCCGCAGGCTCCGCATGGCGTTGTGGAGTCGCGATTTCACGGTGCCGGCCGGGATTCCCAGCCGGCTGGCGATGTCATCGACCGTCCGGTCCTGCCAGTAGCGCAGGACGACGACCGTTCGATGCTCGATGTCGAGCTCTGCGAGGGATCGCTCCAGGTCGGCGTCCCATTCCACGTTGGGTGGCGTCCCCGCGGCCGGCTCGAATCCAACCGGCGGTGAGGCGATCCGCACGGCGCGCTTGCGCCTCCGCAGCTGATCGCGGCACTGGTTGACGAGAATCCGGTCGAACCACGCGTCGAAGCTCGACGGATCGCGTAACGAGCCGAACCGTCGCCACGCGAGGAGGGCCGCCTCCTGGACCGCGTCCTCGGCCTCCGTGTCGTTGAGGAGGATCGCGCGTGCGAGGCGGTAGGCATCCCCGATCCGGGCCATCACGAGGCTGTCGACGTCGGTTGCGCCCTCCGTCAGGACCGCGGCCTCCACTCCACCACCCTCGTCATCGCGCCGGGTTGGGGCCCGGTCCTCCTACACGACGACGAATGACCGAAAAACGTTCACCCGCAGCACAGGCGGCTGCCGACCTCAGTCAGCGACGGGTACTGTCACCGCGGATGGGCCTCCAGCCTGGCCCGGCCGCCCGTACAGATCGCGCAAGAGGTCGCGCACTTGAATCGCGGGGTTCCACTGTTGGATCTCGCAATTCTTCGTAACGCTCGCCGAAGCCATCGCCACAAGCTGATCTTCAGGCGTCCCGGGCGGTACGTGCTGAGCGATCTGGACACCTTCAAACAGGTGGTCGGCTCGGATGATCCGGTCGGCAAGCTCCGACCGACCTTCTTCGGCGACGTTTCGCCAGCCCGAGCACGTCACGTCAGGGACGAACCAGTTTGTCAGGGAGTCGCACGCCGCCACCATCAAGACGCCGACAGCCAGGGTCACCGAGCGCTCCATGTGGAATTCTGTTCCGGGCGTCAACAAGAGCGGCCCGAGGGTGTTGCCTCTGCGGCTTCGGTCAGCGGGATGGCACGCGGTGGAAGAGCGAGGGGTCGGCCTCGCCTGGCAGCACCAGCACGAGCGAGGCCGGTCGAAGGCCCAGCGTCGCGCGGCCGAGAGGGCCGTCGAGGGTCAGGGAGTCGAGCGATGCCGAGCGCGCAAGGATCGTCACGTGGGCGCCCGGCCGGAGACCGCGGGCCTCGAGGTACGACAGCAGCCCGGCATCCTCTTCGGCGGCCTCGGTGATGCGGTAGATCGTGGCCTTCTGGCCGGCCTCGACGTCGGCGAGCGGCTGACCGGGCGGCCGACGCCGGGCGGTCTCCGCGTCGATGGGGTTGCCGTGCGGGCACGTCTCCGGATGGCCGAGGAGCTCGTCCAGCTGAGCCTCGACTCGCGGCGAGATGGCGGCCTGGAGGCGCTCCGCCTCCGCGTCGGATTCGGCCCACCCGAGCCCCACGATCTCGGTCAACAGCCACTCGCACAGGGCGTGGCGCCGGAAGATGCCGTCCGCCGCGGTGCGCCCGGGCTTTGTCAGCTGCAGCTCGCGACCCTCGGCGAGGGTGACGAGGCCGTCCGCGGAGAGGCGGCGGAACATCTCGCTCGCGGCCTGCGTGCTGACCCCGAGCTTCCGAGCAACCTGCGACGCCGTGATCCGCGAGCCGTCACCGGCAAGGATGCGCAGCGTGAGCAGGTACTCCTGCGCCGAGCTGGAGAGGTCGCCGCCGTGCGCGCCCGAGCGGCTCACGGGCCGGCCCTCGCGACGGCGGGATGGCGCCGGGCCTGGGCGATGGCCCACGCCACGCCGAGGAGCCACGCGAGCCCGAGGAAGAACGCGAGCACGAAGCCTGCTTGTGGAGCCCCCGAGCCACCGACCGCCACGAGGAACGCGGTGAGCGGCACCAGGCCGACGAGCACCCCGATCGCGCCGCCGGCCAGGATGCGGGCCAGGGGCGGCAGCAGCAGGAGCAGCCCGAGGATCACCGCCTGGGCGAGCCACGGGAGCAGCGGCTCCGTGCCGCCGCACTCCGCGGAGTACACGGCACAGCCGGTGACGTCGCCGATGACCGCCGCCGCCGCCAGCCCGATCGGCGGCCATGCCAGCAGGGCGATGCCGAGGCGGCGGACGGGGTCCTCCGTGGGACCGCCGACGAGGCTCCGCGCCGACAGGCCTCGAGCCTGCGCCGCACCGCGGCGCATCGATCGTGCGTCGGCCGGCCAGGTGGTACCCCACGAACCGGAAACCCGGGGCTGGGAGGTGAGCGGCTCGGCGCGCGCGGTCGCGGCTGTCCGGCGCCGGGTCTCCGCGCGGAAGGAGCGGGCAGCGCGACCGGCCGAGGTTCCGGCCTCGTCCGGGTCAGAGGACGCATGGGGCGATGGACGGTTGCGCTGATGTGGCTCGGGCCCTGACTCTGCGGCGGGCTCGAAGCCGTAGGTGCCCGTCGGGGGCTCCGCCTCCTCCTCGACCGTGCCGCCGAGCGCCCCTGCGGCCGCCATTCGCCGGGCGCGCGACTGGTACTCGGGGCCGTGCTTGCGCGGATCGGCGTACTCGCGGGGGTTGATGATCCAGTACTCGCCGGTCGATGGGCCGTACCACGAGGCGCCGCTCCACGAGGGGTCGTTGGGGTCCTTCGGATCTCGGGCTTCGTCGTACGAGGTCGAGCCCATCGTCGCCTTGCGGACGTGGCGCCGCCCCGAGCGCGACCGACCCTCGCCGGAGGTGCCGGTTCGGCCACCCGGGCTCGACCGCCCAGCTGGGCCTGCGGTCCCGCCGGTGCGAGCTCCCGCGGAGCCGGGTCCGCCCGGCCCACCGGGACCGCCCGTGCCGCCGACGCCGCCTCGCGCGCCCCCGGAGGGCCCTGCACCGGCGCTCGGGGCCGTGCCGCCCGCCCGCCGCCGCGCCCGGTCGCGCGCGGCTCGCGCCCGTTCCGGATCCGCGCGCCAGGGCTCCGCGCGGCCCGCGGTCTGTGCCGAGCGACCCCCCGGCGACTGGGGCGCGCCGGGCACCAAGGGCCGGCCGGTCCGGATCGCCTCGTACGCCTCGTGGATCGCGAGGAAGCGCGGCAGCGCGGCCTCTCCAGCCGAGTCCGGGTGGTACGCCTTCGCGAGCCG
Source organism: Candidatus Limnocylindrales bacterium (assembly GCA_035717865.1). Classification (GTDB taxonomy): domain Bacteria; phylum Chloroflexota; class Limnocylindria; order Limnocylindrales; family CSP1-4; genus UBA5189. The sequence goes on along the minus strand of DASTIE010000216.1, from coordinate 496 downwards.
GCGATAGGCGCGCTTGACCTCGGCCATCGGCACGCCGGGTTCGAGCCCCAGCGTGCGGTAGGGATCGATCATCGAGGGTCGCTGGTCAGCCACACGTCAAGCGTAATCGAGGGCGTACCTGACGCCGGCGACGTGCGCTGGGGTCGACCAGTACGCCGCCGGTGCAACGCAAACGGCGCATTCGACGAAGGAACAGGCCTTCACCACAGATCTGGGCCGCTGCGGCCGCCGTTCCGGCGTCGATCGCGACGGCGACGGCGGATTCGACGCCCGAATGCCCGACTGGCCCCCGCCTTAGCCGCACCGACCTCTGCTCGGCTGCCGAGTGCATCGAATACGGAGCATCTGCGAACGCGTGCCGGCGGCCCGCACGATCTCGGAACGATGAAGGGCCGGCTCAGCTGACGAGCTCACCCACGGGCGCGAGCTCGAACGACGCGATCGCCTCGGCAGCCTCGCGGCCATGCGGGTCCGAGCCGATCGGGCGGTGGTAGCG
>DASTIE010000215.1:0-2532 GCA_035717865.1 Candidatus Limnocylindrales bacterium | reverse complement strand
CCCTCATCCGACACATCGAGCGCTATCTCGCGGAGTGGAACGCCCATCCCACCCCGTTTGTGTGGACCAAAGAGCCAGCCGACATCATCAAGAAGGCCCTCCGGCGGAGTCGTTAACATGACTTCGCGGACGGAACACTAGCTTGGCCGAGGATGCGGCCCAGGCGTGCGACCGGAGTGGTCCATGGGCGAGCGACGGAAGCGGCGGACGGCGCGTGCCGGTAAGACTCCGGGCCCGCATTGCTGGCCACCGCCCACGGGGCGGCGGTTCGGCTGTTCGTGAGCGAGCCGGGTATGGGTGCTACTGGAGCGTCGGGTTCGGTGTGCGCGCCACCACGGCCGTGGCACGCGGAGAGGCCAGTCTGATCCCTGGCCACGAAACTTGCAGCCTCCACGACGCGTCCAGGCCGCCGGAGCATGGGGAGGGCCCATCAAGACCATAGCGAGCGCGCGGATCCTGGGTGCGATGGCGTATGTCCTGACGGCGGGCCTCGTGGCTCTGTCGGACGCCGCAACGGAAGCGGAGCTCCAATCGGCCGTGTTCCGCGCCAAGCCGGCCGTTGTCATGGTCGCCGTCCGCATCGGCGCGAGCGCGACGGTGCGGTGCAGCGACGGGACGACGATGGTCGTGCGGCCGGGCACGATCGGCGAGCTTGGGAGCGGTGCCATCATCCATCCCGAGGGTTGGATCGTGACGAACGGTCACGTCGTGCAGCCGTACCAGGACGGCGCGGCCGGATCGTTCGCGGTCGAATTGCTCGAGCAGGCGGTGGCCTCGGCGTGCGCCGCCGAGTTGGACGGCCTACCCACACCGGCACGGACCCAGCGCGTCCGCGCGCTCGCGGCAACGCGCGAGAACCGGGAAGGCTTCGTGGTCGAGCGGTCGCTGGATGTCCACCTGTCCAATGGCAAGGGCTATCCCGCGGCGGTGAAGTTCTACAGTCCGCCCGCCTACGTGGTCGTGGCCGGCTCTCCGGATGCCTCGGGGCAGCCCCGCAAGGAGCACGGCCGTGATGTCGCCATCCTGAAGATCGAAGACAAGGAATTGCCCGTCGTCCGCCTCGCCAGACACAGCACGGGCCTCCATCTGGGGCAGACGCTCTTCGTGATCGGTTTCCCGGGTGTCGTTGCCTCGCACGAACTGCTCAGCCGGGCCACGCGGTACGAGCCCTCGATCACGACTGGTCGCGTCTCGGGATTTAAAGAGGACATCGGGGGCCAGCGCGTCATCCAGACCGACGCGGCCATCATTCAGGGCAATAGCGGGGGGCCGGTGTTCGACGATCGTGGCCAGGTCGTCGGCGCGGCGACGTTCACGTCGACCCAGGGGGAGCAGGTCGTCCAGGGGTTCAACTTCCTCATCCCGGTCGAGACGATCCAGGAGGCCGCGCGCGCGGCCGGGGTCGTGCCCAGGGCCGACAGCATGTTCACGCGGCTGTGGAACCATGGGGTCGACCTGTACCTTCGGGACCTCCACTACCGGGCCTACCGCAACATGAGCGCAGCGGACCGAATTCACCCGGGCTTCCCCGACGTGGAGCGCGTTCGCGAGGACTGCGACATCAAGCACCAAGAGCAGGGGTATCTCCACCGCGAGGAGTACCAGTGGGGTCTGACGGGTGTCCTGCTCCTGGGCGGGATCGCGGGCGTGTGGTTCGGCGGGCGACGGATCGGATTCGCGATGCGCCAAGGCATCCGCCGCATCGTCCGCGAGGAACTCGACGCGCGAAACGGACGCTCTGAACGCTAGTACACCGCGCAAGGTGCGCGTCGAAACGGACCGCACGCACATGAACGCGACGAGATCCGCCGTTTCCAGGACGATGCGGGCGCGCGCCGCGCGCCCGCCCGGCGCGCGCGCGTCAGTTGTCACGCTCGCGACGGCGACTAGAGGCTCCGCAGGAACGCGACGAGGTCGGACTTCTGCGTGTCAGTGAGCGCGAGGTTGAACCGGCGGTCGTAGAAATCGACGGCGTCCCGCAGCGTGGCGGCGGCGCCGTTGTGGAAGTAGGGCGCGCGGCCGGCGAGCCCGCGCAGGATCGGCCCCTTGAATCGCCCGACGTCCTTCCCCTTGCCGGTGATGAGCGCGCGACCGGGATCCGTCACGATCTTGATCTCCCGGGTGGTCTTGTTGCGCAACGTGTAGACCGGCATGTCGCCAACGGGCAGCCCGAACCGGTTGTGCACGCCGTCACCACCCTGGGCCACCGAGACGGGGGGGTCGGCGACGCCGATGTCGAGCGGCGCCGGTACCGAGTGATCGCCCGCGTTCGGCGTATCGTGGCAGGTCGTGCACGTGCCGACGATGGGGACGTCGAAGTCGCCCGGTCCGCCGAAGTCGTCGTTGACGCCGGACACCCCCGCGATCGGAATCACCAGCGTGTTGAACAGGGCCTGGCCGCGGGCGACGGCGCCCCGCGCGCGATTGCGGCCGCCGCCGATGAGCTGTGCCCACGCGTCGTACTCGGTGAACACGATGGGATCGAACGCCGGGTTCGAGCCGGCGCAGTCGACGCCGCTCGGATCGCAGCCC
>DASTIE010000214.1:0-3880 GCA_035717865.1 Candidatus Limnocylindrales bacterium | reverse complement strand
CTGCAATGTGCCCCCGGACCGCCCGGCACGCCTCGATCGTGACAATTGCGCTCTGTCAGGGGCATCGGTGACGATCGAATCCCTTGCCGGACCGATACAGACGCTCCGTTCCGTCAGGGAGGCAACACATGTCGACACAGCCGCTGGTGCTCGTCGCAGACGACGAGCCCCGGATCACCAAGCTCGTCGCGATCGCGCTGTCGGAAGAGGGCTTTCGCGTCGTGACGGCCAATGGGGGCGAGCAGGCGCTCCAGAAGGCAGAAGAGGTGCGGCCGGACATCGTCCTGCTCGACATCGTCATGCCGGATCTCGACGGCATCGAGGTCATGCGGCAGCTGCGCGAGCGCCGGCCGGTGCCGGTGATCCTGCTGACCGCGAAGGGCTCGACCGCCGACAAGGCCAAGGGCCTCGACCTCGGTGCCGACGACTACATCGCCAAGCCGTTCCACCCGGACGAGCTCGCGGCGCGCGTGCGTGCCGTCATCCGCCGCTCCGGCGGGGCCGAGCCCGGCGCCGGCGTCATCAAGTTCGACGACGTCGAGATCGACCTCGAGCGGCGCATGGTCACCCGCGGCGGCGAGCTGGTCCAGCTCTCGCGAACCGAGTGGCTGCTCCTGCAGCACCTGGCCGCGAACGCGGGCAAGGTGGTCCTCCACACCGAGCTGCTGACCAAGGTCTGGGGGCCCGAGTACCGCGACGACCTCCAGTACCTGCGGGTCTGGGTCTCGCGCGTCCGCCGCAAGCTCGGCGCGGCGCCCGGCGAGCCCGGCCGCATCCGGACCTTCCAGGGCATCGGCTACCTGCTCGACGTCGAGGGTGCGACCACGAGTCCGCCCGCCGACGATGAGGCCTCCCACATCGGCGAGGCCCAGGAGGCCGCGCTCATCGGCTAGCTCCGAACCCTCCCAGCGAAGGCTGCACCGTCGCCTCGCGCCCCTCGCGCTCTGCGCGAACGCCAACGCCGCCGGGTGGACCCCCCGGCGGCGTCTCGATTCCCGCGAGCCACGTTCGCTCAGCCGGCGTCCGGGCGTAAACCCTCGAGCCAGCGTGCTTGGAGCTTCGTGCCTGGAGCTCCAGGAAGTTCGCGGCCGTATACAACCCAAGCAAGGTGTGGAACGAAACCGCTGTCGGGCGGTTGAAGGTCGCCCGTATCGTGTTCGAATGTTCGTCGGCACGAACATCCGTGACGAGATCTCGCTCTCGCCGGCGAGAAGCCAGCCACGCCCTCGTCAGGTTCGTATACCAGCACGAACACTTCGCGACCGGGAGAACGATGGTCAGAGCGAGCTAGCCGCGAGGGTCGCCTCGTGGCGGACCCTGACGGGCCGGCTCGCCGATCCAGACGTGGCCGTCGCTGAACGTCTCGGCCTTCCAGATCGGCGCGCGGCCCTTGGTCTCGTCGATCGCGTAGCGGGCGGCGTCGAATGCGGCGTCCCGATGGGGTGAAGCGGCCACGATCGCGACCGAAACCTCGCCGAGCGGCACCTCGCCCTCGCGATGCACGATCGCGAGCCGCGTCACGCCGAAACGCGCCTCGATCTCGTCGGCGATCTCGGCCATCACCGCGAGAGCCATCGGCTCGAGGGTCTCGTAGGTCAGGGCCTCGACGGCACGGCCCGCGTGGCGCGCCGCCTCCGCCTCCTGGCCCGGCGCCGGTGTGCCCGGGGAGCGGCGCGTGACGCCGAGGAAGCCGACCACCGCCCCGTCCTCCGGTGTGGCGACACGCGCTCCCAGCTCGCTGAGGATCTCCGACGGGAAGGGGTCAACGCGAATCTGGAGGATGCGAATGCGGTCGCCGGACGCCGAGCCATCGGCCGCGCTGTCCCCCGCCCCGCCGCTGACCGGCGGGATCATCGCCACCTCGTCGCCGTCCGCGAGGCCCGTCTCGGCGTCCGTGTACGCACCGTTGCGCGCGAAGCGGACCGCCGCTCTCCCCGGGGCCAGCCGTGGGAATCGCTCGATGAGCGCCGACCAGGCGTCTTCGACCGTTGCGCCGTCGTGAAGGTCCAGCTCGAGGCTGCGGGTCCCCGCGATCTCGCGCTGCATCGCGAAGAGGCGCACGCGCACGTGCAGGCTCAACCGGCAGCGCCCATGCGATACGTCGCGACGAGGAGGCCGTCGCCGATCGGCAGGATCGCGGTCTCGAAGGCTGGTTCAGCGGAGATTCGCGCGCAGAAGTCGCGCAGCTCCGCGGTGCCATCACCCGCTGAGGACGGTCGCCCGCCGGAGGTCCGGCCGCTCCACAGCACGTTGTCCGCGAGGACGAGGGCGCCACGGCTGAGCCGCGGCCGCAGCGCGTCGAGGTAGGCCTGGTACTCCTCCTTGAGGGCGTCGATGAAGACCATGTCGAACGGGCCGGCCAGTCGGGCGTCGTTCGACTCGAACGCCTCGAGCGCCGAGGCGTTGACGATCTCGATGCGATCGTCCGGAACGCCCGCGCGGCGCCAGAACTCGCGCGCCCGGCTGGTCCGCGAGGAATCCGGATCGATGGTCACGATCGTGCCGTCCGGTGGCATCGCGAGCGCCATCCAGAGCGTCGAGAAGCCGATCGCCGTCCCGACCTCCACGATCCTCCGACGGCCGGCGGCGAGCGCCCCCAGCACCCGGCCGCTTTCGCGATCGAGGATCGGGATCCTGCGAAGCCCTGTCGCGGCCTCCTCCATCTCGAGGAAGACGGGGTGCGGCGGCCGGCCGGTCGCCTCGATCCAGTCGCGATCCGCTTGCTCGGGATACCAGGCGTCGTCCTGCTTCATGCGTCCTCCATCAGACGAGGAGGCCGGCGCCGAAGTACAGGCCGGCCGCGAGGATCGTGCCGGCCGCGATCGTGCCGACGTTGATGTACAGGAGGCCCGTCGCGGACTCCATGGAGCGCGTCCGTGCCGTCTGGATCGCCGCCCAGCTGACGATCAGCGGGAACACGAGGCCGACGAGCAGCCGGAGCCAGACGAACAGCGCCCACGGTCCGACCAGCGCCGCGAACGCCGGCGCGCCCGCGGGACCCGCCCCGAGCCCGATCCAGACCACGAACAGCCCGAGCTGCACGGCCAGGCCCAGCAGCAGCCAGCGCGAGAACCGCACGAGCGGCGCCTCCGGCAGCTTCGGGGTCACGAGATACCAGTGCCCGAGGATCATCGATGCCCAGACGCCTCCCAGCGCGATCGAGAGCGTCGCGAGCTCGATCGCGAGCAGCCCGCTCTCGAGGAGACCGCCGCCCCACGAGAACGCACCGGCGACCAGCGCCAGCGCGGCGGCGGTCAGCCCTGCGGCGGCCACGGGGGTCGCGCGTTGCCCGCGCGCCAGCAGGACGCCGTACAGGACCGCGATCACGGGGAGCGCGGCGAGCGCGAGACGTCGGGGCAGCTCCCACGCGGGATCGGCGCGGACCGCCAGCTCGGGCGAAAGGGCCGGGAGGCCGCCGTCCGTGAGGAACGCCAGCAGGCCGAAGGCGGCTGCGCTGAAGGCGGTGAATGCGAGGTAGCCCTTGGTCGCCGCGGTCAGGAATCGACCCGCGACGACGGCCCCGAAGGCACCGACGGCGAGGGTCGTCAGGACGGTCCAGTTGATGAACGCCAGGCTCTCGGCGATGCGCTCGGCGGGCACTCCGCGAGTGTAGCGGTGGGTCCCCTGGGTCCCCTGAGTCCCCTGAGCCGGCGTAGTCCCGTAGGTCGCGCTGGCCCGTAAATCGCGAAAAGGGGCCCGGCTCCTCCGAGCCGGACCCCTCCCGTACTGGATCCCGTCGGTCCCGCTAGCGGTAGCGGTACGGCAGGTACGTGCCGGTGTCGATGTAGCTCCACGGCCGAACGCGGTACGAGCCGCTGCTCCAGGGGAAGCCGCGCCAGACCTCGAAGTGGAGGTGTGCGCCCGTGGCGCAGCCGGTCGA
>DASTIE010000213.1:0-23533 GCA_035717865.1 Candidatus Limnocylindrales bacterium | reverse complement strand
TCTGCCGGCGAGCCGGCGACCTCGTCACCGGGTCCGGGCGTGGCGGTGTCGAGCTCTGCATGCCCCAGCGCCGATCCGGGAGATGCGAGCAGCAGGCCGAGAACGGCCAGAAGAGCAGCGATTCGGGAGCGCATCGGCATGTCCTGGAGCACGTGGGGGAACGTGTGGATGGTAATCCAGCGCCCGACCCCGGCCGTCCGTTGCGATCACCGGGCATCGCGCGAATGCGGAACATTGCCTAGTTGTTCCTCACGGCGACGCCGCTACGATCGGCGCTCGCGACCGAAGCCGGGGAGGGGCCGGTCAGAGGGCGAGGGCACATTGATCCTGCGGGTCATCCGGGGGAAGGCCGACCGTGCAAAGGTGGCCGCCCTTCGTGACGCCCTGATCGATCGGCTCGGCCCGGGACCCGAAGGGCGCGAGGGCCCCGACCGCTACCACATTGGCATCCGCCCGGCAGGCGACGAGCTCGAGGTCCTGCTGCTTGCCTGCTGGCGCTCCGCGGAGGCGGCCGCCGAAGGCGACGCGCGCCAGATCAGCCCGATGCGCCTGGCCTCCCGCCACATGGATCGAGTCGAGGTCGGCCACTTCGAGATCGACATGAACCTCCTCCGCGACGCCGAGGCGCAGCCGATTGCGTTGCGGGTCGCGATCGGGCGGTTCCACCGCCCTGGCGGCGACATCCAGATGCAGGAGGTGCTGCGCGAACGTCTCGCATCGATCGGTCCCGAGATGACGGAGGCCTATGTCGGACGGCGGCTGCTGGGGCGGACGGTCGATGTGGCCTTCGTGAGCGCGTGGCGGGACGTCCTGCCGAATCAGCCGCTGGACGCTCCGTTCTGGCCGGACATCTCGATCCGGTACGACGAGTTCAGCGTCGAGGTCTATCGCCCGGTCGACTGAGCCCGCGGCGGGAGGCGACGCCGCGCGACGCGGCGCGGCCTTTTTCAAGCGAGTCCACTCGAACCCCACCGGACCGACCCCGCCCGATCGTTGCTGCGCAACACCGGCGCTCGCCGGAGGGTACTGCCCCGAACCGGACCGAAGTACGGCTTGGAACCCCGAAGGCCCGTCCGTAGTGTCCGCCCGACGACGAGTCATGGACGCAGCCATCGTCGCGGGGATCGACTGCGTGTCCCGCACTCATCTATCGGTCGTCTCGAAAGGTCAAGCACGGATGGGCTCGATGGCTTTGAACGAGCTGGGAAAGATGCTCACCGCCGCCGAAGTCGCGGAGATGCTTCATCTCCACGTCAACACGGTCAAGCGGCTGGGCGACCGGGGCGAGCTGAAGTACTACCGCGTGTGCAAGCGCGGCGACAGGCGGTTCCTCCTGGAGGACGTCCGCCGCTTCCTCGACAACAACCGCTAACCCGAAAGCACGCGCCGCGGGCTGCTGCACGGCCCGCATCTCAGCAGAAGCGCCGGCGATCCTCGCCGGCGCTTCTTGGCGTCCTGAGCCGAAGATTCTCGATTACGGCAGGCAGGCCGCCGGAATCGTCGTGACGGTCTCCGCGCGAGCGGCTTCGATCACGAGAGTCCCATAGTGCCGCTTCTGCTGGATCAGCTGCCCAACGAAAACGAAGCGGGCGTCGGCCGACGGCGGGGACGCGTACTGGTAGGTTCGCATATCCCCGAAGCGGTAGGTGAACGTTCCCGACCGAAGCGTTTGACTCGACGGAAAGCTGTACGACGAGAAAGTCATGAGTTCGTCAGTGCGACCCGGCTCGCGAAGAAGCATCGAGACGGCACCTGTCGCTTCGGTGCCGACGCTGCCGAATCCGCTCCAGCTGTACGTCGCCTCGAACACGCAGCTCTCGATCAGCCGGAACGTGACGTTCGACGTCCCAGTCTTGGGTGCGGCGACCGCCACCGCGGGCAGGAAGAGGGCAAGCGCGGCCGCCGCGGCGAGAGCCGTCCGGAGCCCGCCACCGCGAGCGAGTCTTGATCGCGCCATGGTTCATCTCCCAGAGCCGGGTGGTCTCGGTTCCCCGTCGCCGCCGCCCTTGGCGCTCTAAAGACTCGTCGCGTGGTGCCAGGCGGTCATCGCCCACTTGCGCCAATTCGCCGTGATTCCCGCCAGCCGACCCTAGAATTCGCGCCGTGATCGACCTTCGACCGAGTGACGAGAACCGCCTCGTCCAGCAATCCGTTCGCGAGTTCTGCGAGGCCGAGATCAACCCCTACATCCGCGAGTGGGACGCGAACGGCGAGGTCCACCGCGAGGTCTTCGCCCGGATGGGCCAGCAGGGGCTGCTCGGCGCGCCCGTGAACTCGCAGTGGGGCGGCGGGGGCATGGACTACATCTCATTCGCGATGATCTGCGAGGAGCTGGAGCGGGCGGACACGGCCTTCCGGGTCGTCCAGTCGGTGCACGTCGGGCTCAACAGCCTGACGCTCCAGCAGTGGGGCACCGACGAGCAGAAGCAGCGCTGGCTCGTGCCCCAGGCGAAGGGCGAGAAGCTGGCGACGTTCGGGCTCACGGAGCCGGGTGTCGGCACGGATGCCGGCAACCTTGCCTCGACGGCGCGCCGGGACGGCGACTCGTACGTGCTGAACGGCAACAAGATCTGGATCAGCATCGCGGACCTCGCGGACCACTTCCTGGTCTTCGCGTCGGTCGACCGGTCGAAGGGCCACCGGGGCGTCACCGCGTTCGTGCTCGAGCGGGGCATGGCCGGCCTGACCACCGGCACGCTCCACGGCAAGCTCGGCATCCACGCCGGGAACACCGGGCTCATCAACATGGACAACGTGCGCGTGCCGATCGAGCACCGCATCGGCGAGGAGGGTGAGGGCTTCCTCGTCGCGATGAGCGCCATCGACCAGGGCCGCTACACGGTCGCCGCAGGCAACGTCGGCCTCGCACAGGCCTGCCTCGACGCGTCCCTCAGGTACGCCCACGAGCGGAAGACCTTTGGCGACGAGATCGGCAGGCACCAGCTCGTCAAGCAGATGCTCGCCAAGATGGTCCAGGGCATCGAGGCCGGGCGCCTGCTCGTGTGGCGCGCCGGCTTCCTCAAGAACCACGGGGTCAGGAACACGCGCGAGACGTCCGCCGCGAAGTGGTTCGCCACGGATCACGCCGTCCAGAGCGCGCTCGACGCGATCCAGATCCACGGCGCCAACGGCTACTCCAACGAGTTCCCGGTCGAGCGCTACCTGCGGAACTCCAAGGCCGCCGTGATCTACGAGGGCACGTCCCAGCTCCACACGCTCATCCAGGCCGACTACGCGCTCGGCTACCGCGAGGACCGCCAGCTGCGCTGCGAGCCCCTGCCCGCGGAGGGTTACGAGCGGCTGCCCGCCTCGGTCGCGGCTGCGGCTGGGCGCGCCTGAGCTGAGCGGGCCGCGGCCGTGGAGCGCGACGGCTGCGGCGCCCCGGCGCCGGGCTCGGTCGAGGCATCGATCGCGTCCGGATCCGTGCCGGACAGGCGGCCCCGCGCCGTCACGATGATCGCCACGGCCGCGACGATGATCCCCGAGGCGACGATCGTTCGAAGGCTCAGCGTCTCGCCGAGGAACATCGTCCCGAGGCCGATCGCGACGACCGGGTTCACGTACGCGTAGGTCCCGACCAGGGATAGCGGCGCGTTCTTGAGCAGCCACGCGTACGAGGTGTACGCGACCATGCTGCCGAAGAGGACGAGGTACGCGACGGCCAGGATCGAGGCCATCGTGATCTTCTCCGGGTGGAACGAGGCCGGCTCGCCGGTGACGAGGGCCTCGAGGAAGCACACGAGCGAGCCCGCGAGCATCTGGAGCCCGGACGCGGTGAGCGGGCTCGGCGGCAGCTGTGCGCGGCGCGCCGAGTACACCGAGCCGTGGGCCCACGCGAGTGGCGCGCAGAACAGGATCAGGATGCCGAGCGGGTCGAACGTGTTGGCGCCGCCGCCGATCGGCGCCACGAGCAGGGCAGTCCCCAGGAACCCGAGCGCGATCGCGCCGACGACGATCCGCGGGAGCTTCTGGCGGAAATAGAGCCAGCCGAGGAGCGCGAACCACAGCGGGATGGTCGCCACGATGATCGCGGCGATCCCCGATGGCACGGTCACCTCGCCGACGGTCACGAACGCATTGGCCATGCCCAGCAGCAGCGTGCCGACGATGAGCGAGTCGAGGAGCTGGCGCCGCGTCGGCATCCGCCGGGCGTCCGGGTTCCGCAGCAGGTCCCAGGCCACGAGCAGGGCTCCGGCGATGACGAACCGGATCGCCGCCATGAGGAACGGCGGCATCGACTCGATGGCGATGGCGATGCCGAAGTACGTCGAGCCCCAGACGACGTAGATGATCGCGAGGTTCAGCCAAAGCGCGGCCCCCCGGGCGCCCTTCGGAGCGGGAGTGCCGGTGGGAGTGCCGGTGGGAGTGGCGGCGCTCGCGCCCGTGCCGCTTGGCATAGTCTGCTGGTCCAAGGTGCGGATACTAGCGCGTGTCCCCGGGTCGCGCGCGGTCGGCGGCGCTGCTCAGGCCGCGATCGACACCGGGCGGCAGTGCTTGCACGGCCGGTAGCCCGCGGCGGCCGCAGCGGCGAGGCTCGGGAACGTGACCTTGTGGCGATCGGTGACGCGTCGCGCGTCCCGGCACGTCGGGTGGCAGACGATGTGCGTCGTGTCCGAGCCCGTGTAGCGCCGGCCCGCCGCGGCCTCGGCCTCGAGCGCGCGGATGTCCAGCCCCTCCGCCGCGAGGATGCGCCGCTTCGCATCGGGCCCGCCCATCGAATACTGGCCGATGAACCCGTCGCTGCGGACCACGCGGTGGCACGGCACGACGAGCGGGACCGGGTTGTGCGCGAGGGCGGTCCCGACAGCGCGAACCGCCTTCGGTCGACCGATCTCCGCCGCGATCCAGCCGTACGGGCGGACCTCGCCGCGCGGGATCTCCAGGGCCTTCGTCCAGACCGCGACCTCGAACGGGCTGTGGCCCCGCAGGTCCAGCGCGATGCGAACGCGGCGATCGCCGCCGAGCCGGCGCCGGATCGAGTCGCGGAGCTTCGGCGGGAACGCGGGGGCCAGGTCGATCTCCCGACCGACCTTCTCCCGGAACGTTCGCTCGAACGTCGCACCGTCGTCGCCGGCGGCGACCCACGAGACGCCGCGGCCGTTCCAAGCCACGAAGACCTGGCCCAGCGGCGTGTCGATGGCCGCGTACTCGTCGCGGAGACCGAGCTCCACGAGCGCGGCATTCCCGACCGAAGCCGGTGCGGTGGAACGGAGATCGCCGAGCGCGGTCTCGAGATCGAAGGTCGTCATCGAAGGGCCTCCATGGCCGGGAGCAGGCGCGCGGGGCGCGATTGGGTCGGGATCGGCGCCGGCGTCTCTGCCGGCTCCTCGAGGAGCAGTCGGAGCTCGCGCAGGCCCCGATGGACCTGCGCCTTGACGGTCCCCTCCGGCCGGCCGAGCGCCTCCGCCGTCTCGGCGACGGACAGCCCGTCGACGTGGCGGAGCACGATCGCGGCGCGAACCGCCGGGGTCAGGTGCAGCAGCGCGGCCGCGAGCTCGCGCTGGGTGTCGCGACGGTTCGCCGCCTCCTCGGGCCGCTGCCGGGCGTCGCCGGCCAGGTCGAAGCCGGCGTCGAGCATCGGCTCGAGCTGGTTCGGCGGCCGCCGATCGTCGAGGCGACGGCGCCGGTTGCGAGCGAGATTCACCGCGATCGAGGCCAGCCATGGCCGGAGCCGCAGCGTCGCCGTGCGGTCGCGTGGGTAGCCGGCCATCGCCCGGAACGCTCGGACGAGCGCGTCCTGGGCGACCTCCTCCGCATCGCGCCGGTCGCCCAGCAGGCGCAGGGCGATCGTGTAGAGCCGGTGCTGGTGCCCGGTCACGAGGTCCGGGAACGCTGCCTCGAGGTCGCGTGAGAGCCGGGTCGCGAGCGCGGCGTCGGTGTCCATCGAGCCTTTCAACACGCCCGGCCCTCGATCGGTTGCGCCGACCGGTGGCGGGCTACGTGATCGTGATGGTGCCCTTCATGCTCGGGTGCACGAAGCAGAAGAACGTGAACGTTCCGGCCTCGTTGAAGACGAGGCTGCGCGTCTGGTTCTGGGCGATGCTGCCGTTCATCCGGCAGCCGGACTGGTCCGTCTGGACGCCGTGCGGCGCGCTGTCGCTGTTCTTCCACGTGATGACCTGGCCGACCTTCGCCTCCACGGGCCCGCTCCACGTGAAGTCCGCCACGGACGCCTCCACCTCCGTGGCCGGGGCCGTCTGGGTGACGTCGTCGCAAAGCTTGGCGGCCTCGGTGGCGGCGGGAGCGGTGGTGGCCGCCGGCGCCGTGGTCCCCGCCGGCGCGGTGGCGCCAACGGGAGCAGTGGTCCCGGCCGGCGCCGCCGTCGGCGCACCCCCGCCACAGGCGGCGAGGAGGACGGCCGTGGCGGCCAGGGTGCCGAGGGCTCGGGCGGTGGGTCGCATGTCGTGCTCCTGGGGGCATGGCGATGTGGCGTGTCGCGTCGCGCCACGATAGCGCGGCGGCCGATCGATCCTCGTATGGTTCGCCAGTGGCCGGCGATCGGATCCTCGACCCCGAGCTCGCCCACCGGCTCGTGCTCCACGAGGCTCGCGCGCAGCAGACGCCGGCGAGGGAGCTGCGCGACCTCGGCGACGGCTGGCTGTTCCACGACCCGAACGACGCGGAGCCCTTCTGGAACCGCGTCATCGCACCGCGCTGGCCGTCCGAACCGGCCGCGTTCGACCGGCGGCTGGACGAGGTGATCACCCTCTTCGCGACGCTCGAGCGGCTGCCGCACGTGCGGCCGCTGCCGGTGGGCGGGGCACCCGATGATCTGGCCCGGCGGCTCATGGCGGCTGGATTCGCGACGCTCGGTGCGGATCGCCGGATGGCGCTCGTCGAGCCGGAGCGGGTGGCTGCCCGGCTGGCGGCCGCGGAGGCGAGGGTCGCCGCTGCGCTCCCGGGCGCGACCGTCGGGCTGTCCCGCCAGGGCCTGCCGGCCGGTTCGTCGTCCAAGCCGCGGTCGCCGGGCGATGGCGGCGGCCCTCGCTTCGTGGCCCCCCGCCGCGCCTGGCCGGAGCGCCGGCAATGGGCGGCCGACGCGTCGCTGGTGCTCGCGGACGCCTTCGGGGTCGTGGAGGGGCGACGTCTGGCGCTGGAGAACGACGTGCTCGCCTGCGTCGCGCGGGCGGGCTGCGCGATGCTCCTCCTGGAGGTCGATGGCGAGCCTGCGGCCGTCGCCCGCCGTGCCTGGACCGCCGACGGCAGCTACCTCTCGTCGATCGGGACGCGGCACGGGTTCCGTGGCTGCGGCCTGGCGGCGCTCGTGACCCTCCACGCCATCCGCGACGCGCTGGACCAGGGGGCGGGGCTCGTCCATCTCGCGGTCGAGGTCGACAACGAGCCGGCACGCACGCTGTACGAGCGGCTCGGGTTCGCCCTGGTCGGCGATCCGGCGCCGGACCTCCTGCTCCATTGACGGCTGCATGACGGCCGCGCGAGGGTTCCGCAGATGAGCGACAGCGGCCTCCTGGCCGCCGCGAACCGGCTCCGCGCCGAGGCGGCGGCGCGCGATCCGTGGCTGCCCGGGCTGCCGATCGTCGGGATCGGCTGGGCGACGGTCGAGCTGGAACGGGCGGCCGAGGATCTGGACGCGGCGTTCGTTCGCGCCGGCATGCCCAAGCCGGCGTGGTCGCCCGGGCCTCGCGACGACCTGCTCGGCGCGAGCGCCTGGGTCAGCCACGAGTGGTGGCCGACCTGGGGGCCGGACGAGCCGCCCGCGATCGTCCTCCTGGAGCCCGACACGGAGGGGCGGCTCGCGGCCACGCTGGCGAGATTCGGGGAGGGCGTCGGCGCGATCTACGTGGCGCCCCCACCCGACGACGAAGCGGGCCGCGCCAACCCCGCGCGCCTCGGCCGCCCGGCGGCAGGACCGCTCGGCCCGGGTCGGCTGGTCCTCGCCCGACCCGCCTGGGGCCCGAACGTGATCGTCGTCAACCGGCCAACCACCGCCGTCCGGAACGCGCCGCCGTGAGACGCTTCCCGGCCCTCCGGCTCCGCCGCGCGGGCGCCCTCCTGGACCTTCCGTGGGAGCTGCCGCTGGGCCAGTGGCCCGCCAGCCTCGACTTCCGGATCCTGCCGGTCGGGCCATCCCGCCACCTTGTCCGCTTCCTCGTCGTCGATGGCGACCTCGTCGCGCTCAAGGAGGAGCCCGCCGACGTCGCGGAGCGCGAGTACGCCGTGCTCAACCACCTCGAGCGCGCCGGCCTGCCGGCGGTCACCCCGATCGGGATCGCCCGCAGCGAGGAGGATCGGACGGCGATCATCGTCACGGAATACCTCCAGAACTCGCTGCAGTTCCGGCGTCTGCTGTCGAGGTTCCCGCTCGGACCGGGCGCGTACCGCGATCGCCTGCTCGACGCGATGGCCTGGCTGCTCGTCGACCTCCACCGCGGCGGCGTGTTCTGGGGCGACTGCTCGCTCGCAAACACGCTGTTCCGGCGGGACGGCGACCGGATCCAGGCGTACCTCGTCGACGCCGAGACGAGCGAGGTCCACCCGTCGCTGTCCGACGGGCAGCGGGCGTACGACCTCGAGATCCTCGTCGAGAACGTCGGCTACGGGCTCGCGGACGTGGCGCTGCTGCAGGGGCGGCCGGAGGACCTCGACGGCGCGGTCGAGGCCGCCGAGAACGTCCGCGATCGATACGAGCTCATCTGGCGCGAGCTCCACCTCGAGCCCGACCTGCCGGTCGGTGACCGGCATGCGATCCGCAGCCAGCTCCGGCGTCTCAACGAGCTCGGGTTCGCGGTCGACGAGATCGAGATCGTCCCGGCGCCGGCCGGCTCCGAGGTGAAGCTGCGGGTCACGACGACCAACCGTGAGTTCCACGCCCACGAGCTGCGGCGCCTCGCGGGCATCCGGGCGCTGGAGGGCCAGGCGCGGCTGCTGCTCAACGACATGCACGAGCACGTCGCGTGGCTCGGGCTCAAGGCCGGCGCCCCGATCTCCGAGGCGGAGGGCGCGGCGATCTGGCGGCGCGACGTCCTTGAGCCGGCGCTCCGGCGGCTGCGGCCGGTCATCGGCGATCGCGACCCGATCCAGGCCTACTGCGACGTGCTCGAGCACAAGTGGCTGCTCTCGGAGCGGGCCAAGCGCGACGTTGGGCTGGAGGCGGCGATCGCGGCCTACCTCGAGGAGGGCGCGCCGGCGCCGGAGATCGCGCCCTCGGCAGAGCAGATCGCCGAGGAGGTCGCCGCGAGCGATGCCGAGGCGTTGCGCGAGGACGGCGTCGCGGACGGCGTCTGAGGGCTCTCGGGGGGCTGCAGGCGACGCTGCTACCAGCGCTCGCGGTGCAGGATCTCGTCGAGCGGCCGCCGGCCGCCGGGCTTCGGGGGGCGCGTGAGGTCGTCCGGGTCTGCCGGGAAGCCGAACGACAGCACGTAGCCGCACCAGCGGTCCTCGGGATGGCCGAGCACGTCGCGCGCGATCGCCTGGTCGTAGACCGTGGCAGGGCAGCTCCCGATCCCGAGCTCCCACGCCGCCAGCATCATGTTCTCCGCGGCCAGGCCGAGGTCCCAGACGAGCGACAGCGACGCCCCGGGTGCCCGCGGGTCCGGCGTGAGCAGCGCCACCGCGACGGCGGCCCCGGCGACGTGGCCGGCGTACGGCCCGACGACCGAGAGCGCGCGCAGCCGCTCTCGCTCCCGGACCGCGACGAAGTCCCAGCGCTGCTGGTTCTTGGAGCTCGCGGCACGGCGGCCCGCGTCGACGATCCGCTCGAGCTGGCCGGCGGCGAGGCGCTCGTCGCGGAAGCGCCGGACCATGCGCTTGGTGCGGATCGCGGTCCAGACGTCCATCGCGCCGCTACTCCCGGTTCCCGGCCATGCGCACGGCCCGGACGAACGTCCGAACCCCACCGGGCTCGTCCTTGATCGCGGAGAACGGGTGCTCGCGCTGCGGCAGCCGCGCCGCCGGCGTCGCCCGCGCGATCGCCTCGGCCTCGGCGGGCGGCAGCGGCCCGCCGAGCGCATCGGCGAGGAACCGTGCGACCGCGCCGCGATAGGAGGCGAACTCGTACAGCCAGCTGTGCTGACCGCCCGGGATCAGCAGCGTCTCGACCGCCGCGGCGTCCGGATCGTCACGCCGGGCCTTCTCGGCGGTGCGCTCGAGGCGATCGAGATGCCCGACCGGCACGACGCGATCGGCGTCGCCGTGGATCAGCAGCACCGGGCCGCGATACGCCTCGATCGCCCGCGCCGCGGAGACGGATCGGACGGTGTGGCCGCGGGGCTCGAGGAAGACGTGCGTCGTCAACCACGCGAGCGGGTACGCGAAGGGGCCGGGGAGTGGCAGCTTGGCGAGGCGGAACGTCTGGCGCGTGAGCCGGTACGGATCCGCGGGCGTCGACGCCGCGACCACGCCCCTGACGCGGGGCTCGGCCGCCGCCGCCAGGAGCGCGCCGATGCCGCCCATCGAATGCCCCAGGATCCCGACCGCGGTCACGTCCTTCCGCGCCAGCAGGGCCTGGACGCCCGCGAGCGCGTCCGCGCCGAACTCCCCGGCGGTGAGCGGCAGCTCCTCCGGCGGGTTCAGGCCGTGCCCGCGGATATCGATTGTCAGGACGTGGATGCCGATCGTGTTGAGGAGCACCGCGTTCGGCAGCGTCCGGTCGCGCGCGGATTCCCAGCCGTGGACCAGCAGGACGGCCGGGCCCGGCATGCCGCCGCGCGCAGGGATCCACCACGCGGGAAGCGGGACGCCATGGGAGTCCACGCTCAGCATCTCGAAGGCCAGCCCGAGGTCGCTCGGGTCGTCCTCCGGCGCGTGCCGGTGCGGGTAGCCGGCGCGGGCGCGGTAGGCCTGCGCGAAGCGCCATGCCGCGACCGGGCCGAAGGTGAGCGCGGCCGTGACACCGAGCCGGCGGCCAGTCGTCATAGCGGCATGGTAGGGGCGCTCGAACGCCCTCGATACACTGCCCTTCGTGGCGCGGCGAGACCCTCATGACGTCCTCGGCGTGCCCCGCGACGCGGGGCAGTCGACGATCAAGGCCGCGTGGCGAAAGCTCGCGCGCGAGCACCACCCGGACCTCGCCCGCGACGACTCCGCGGCCGCGGAGCGGGCCACTCGCCGGATGGCCGAGATCAACCGCGCCTACGCGGAGCTGCGGGCGGGCTGGGGCGGCACCGGCAGCGGCGACGGGTCGCGCAACGGCCGCCAGAGCGGCCCGCCGCCACCGCGGCCGACACGCCCGGTGACCGGTCGCGTCGACACCACCGCGACGTTCCGGCCGCGCAACCAGACGATGGGACCGCGGGCCAGGCCGGAGGGCCAGCGCCCGATCCAGATGGACCGGCTGCGCCGCGAGCCGCTGCGCGCCTCGACCCCGACCGGCCCGCTCGACCGCCGCCGCCAGCGGGGCTTCCGACCACCCCCGCCGCCGTCGCTGGAGGAAGCCCGCGGGCGCGTCATCGAGTTCGGCAAGTTCCACGGGCACTCGCTCGGGTCGATCGCGGACTTCGAGCCGACCTACATCGACTGGCTGGCGAAGACGATCTCGCGCGACCCGGAGCTCGTGGCCGCCGCGCGGGCCATCCAGGACGACCTCGACGCGAGGGGCATCGTTCGGCAGCCGCGCCCGGCGTCGGTTTGAACACCGCCCGCATGTCGCGCCTCGCCAGGCTCGCCTCGCTGTGCCTCGCAGCCGTCTGTCTCGTGGCCGCGCTCAGCGGGTGCAACGCGGAGCAGCTTGCGCAGAACCCGCTCGGTCCCTGTGGCGACGACGCGCGCTCCCCCGGCGGCTTCCCGGACCTCGAGGCGAAGCTTCCGGCGACCTTCGGACCGGACGGCGCCGTGCCGGACCGCGTGGATTCGGGGCGAAGCTGCTCGGACACGGCTCTCGGGACGCTGAAGTCGCACGGCATCACGGAGCTGGACTTCGCCGGCGCGACCTGGAACGAGGATTCGAGCAGCGAGGGGACGGTCATCGCCGTCGTCCAGGCGCCCCGATACCTCGAGCCACTCGAGACCTCCTGGGTCGAGGAGTTCTATGAGGCCGGCGCCCGGAACGGGAAGAAGACCGACAACATCGAGGTCAGCCGTCCCGGCATCGGCGCCATCGGCGAGGTCTTCTGGCTCGACACCATCAACGACCTGTCGTTCCAGACCGTGGCTGTCTGGCCGGGCGATGGCGTGGTCCACGTCGTGATCGTCGCGACGGACGTGGCGCCACTGAAGGATCGCGGCGTCCATGCGCAGCATGTCGAGGACGCGATCCGGGTCGCGAACGGGGGTGAGCCGTCCAGCTCCGAGGGCTGTGCGTGCGGCAGCGCGCCGCCGGCCACGGCGCCTGCGGGGAGCTGAGGCCCGACCGGCGCGATCGGACCCCGTGCTAACGTCCGCCGCATGAGCGATGCCTCGGACCCGAGCGTGAATCGGGCCGCCTGGGTGGAGCGCCGGAAGCGCTGGAAGGTCGAACGGCTGGACCCGACGCTCGCCCGCGCGCCGCAGCGCCAGGCGAGCTTCCGCACGCTGGGCGAGATCGAGCTCGAGCCCGTTTACGGCCCCTGGTCGATGCCGCCGGACGGCGATGCCGCGGACCCGATCGGCCTGCCCGGCGAGGCGCCGTTCACGCGCGGCATCCACCCGTCGGGCTACCGCTCGCGCCTCTGGACGATGCGGCTGTTCGCGGGCTTCGGGGCCGCGGAGGACACGAACGCGCGCTTCAAGGACCTCCTCGCGGCGGGCCAGACCGGCCTCTCGATCGCCTACGACATGCCGACGCTGTATGGCTACGACACCGACGACGAGGAGGCCGAGGGCGAGTTCGGGACGTGCGGGGTGGGCGTGAGCTCGCTGGCCGACATGGAAGTCCTGCTTTCGGGGCTGCCCCTCGATCGCGTCTCGACGTCGATGACGATCAACTCGCCGGCCGCGCCGATCTGGGCGATGTACATCGTCGCGGCCGAGAAGGCCGGCTACCCGCGGGCCGCGCTCGAGGGGACCACCCAGAACGACATCCTCAAGGAGTTCATCGCCCAGAAGGAGTTCCTGTTCCCGCCGGAGCCGTCGATGCGGCTGGTGACGGACACGATCGAATTCGGGACGCGCGAGATGCCGCGCTGGAACACCGTCTCGATCTCCGGCTACCACATCCGCGAGGCCGGCTCGACCGCGGTCCAGGAGCTGGCCTTCACGATCGCCGATGGCATGGCCTACGTGGAGGAGTCGATCAAGCGCGGGCTGCGCGTCGACGACTTCGCGCCGCGCCTGTCCTTCTTCTTCAACTCCCACAGCGACTTCTTCGAGGAGATCGCGAAGTTCCGGGCCTCTCGAAGGATCTGGCATCGCCTCATGACGGAGCGGTACCACGCGGAGAACGAGCGCTCGACCTGGATGCGCTTCCACACCCAGACCGCGGGTGTGTCGCTCACCCCGCAGCAGCCCCTGAACAACCTCACCCGCGTGGCGATCCAGGCGCTGGCGGCCGTGCTCGGTGGGACGCAGTCGCTGCACACGGACGCGTACGACGAGGCCCTGGCGGTGCCCACCGCGGAGGCGGCGCTGCTCGCCCTGCGCCAGCAGCAGGTGATCGCCGAGGAGACCGGGGTCACGGGGACCGTGGATCCGCTCGGCGGCTCGTGGTTCGTGGAGTCGCTGACGAACGAGGTCGAGCGGCAGGCCTGGAACTACATCGACGAGATCGACCGGCGCGGCGGCATGGTCGCGGCGGTCGTGGATGGGTACCCGCAGCGCGAGATCGCCGAGGCCGCGTACCGCTTCCAGCGGGAGTTCGACCTCGGCGAGCGGCGGATCGTCGGCGTGAACTCGTACGTGGATGCGCGCGAAGAGACGCCGATCCCGGTGCTCGAGGTGCCGGTGGGCTCCTTCGAGAGCCACATGGCGCGGCTCGAGCGGACGCGACGGGAGCGCGACGGGAGCGAGGTGGAGGCGGCGCTGCGGGGGCTGCGCGAGGCAGCCGCGCGACCAGGCTCGTCGGACTCCAACCTGATGCCGCACTTCATCCGCTGTGCCGCGGCGTACGCGACGCTCGGCGAGATGTGCGCCGTCCTGCGCGGCGTCTTCGGGGAGTACCGCGAGCCGGTCGGCGTCTGACCGTGACGAAGGAGCGACGATGTACCTGAACGCGCTGGAGTTCCTCGAGGAGGAGCGGGAGCTGTGGCGGCCGTTCGAGGCGCTCGACTCGCTGACGGACGAGCAGCTCGACACCCCGATCGACGAGGCCCACGACTGGTCCGGCCGGGACCTGATCTCGCACCTCGTGGCGTGGCAGCAGAACTGCCTGGACGTCGCGAAGGAGCTCGCCGTCGGCGAGACGTCGGCGACGAAGGAGCGATCGGACAGGGAGTGGGACGAGCGCGGGGACGCGATCAACCTCGACATCCAGGTCGAGTGGCGCGCCCTGCCGATCGAGGAGGTCAGGCGTCGGCTTCGCGAGGTCCCGGGCGAGCTCCGCGGCTACCTCACGGTCGTCCCCGAGGCCCGCTGGATCAAGCACGCGGACAACCTCCGCTTCTTCATCGACGAGACGATCGACCACTACGCCGAGCACCAGGCGGACCTCGAGGCGATCCTCGAGGCCTGTGCTGCGGGCGCCCCGGACCTGCCGTGACCATTCCCGACCCGCACGCGACCTCGACGCTGGAGGCCCAGGTCGCGGAGCTGCTGGAGGGTCTGCCCGGCATCAGCTCTTCGCCCGGAGGCGCCGGCCGCAGCTGGTCGCGCGGCGACGTCGAGTTCGCGGTGGTGGGGCCCTTCGGGATCGAGATCCTGCTCGATCGCGAGATCGCGGCTGCCGCGACGAAGACGCCCGACGCCGCCATCTCGGCCCGAGGCCCGGACTGGGTCCGCTTCAACCCTCGCGCGCTGGACGCGCACGCACTCGACCGCCTTCAGGCCTGGCTCGAGCTCGGCCGCCGCCGCGCGGGGGAGTAGGGTCGGCCCCGCTGCCTCATGCCAGATCCTCCCACGGCGGGGGTTAGCCACCTTCCTGCCACAAAGTGCCGAGTTTCGAGAGGCGAAGCCGGGACATCCAGGCGTGAGGCGCCCGGCACCGGGACGCATTCAGGACAATTTGCGGGAAACGGCCTGCCGAACCCCCGCCTGCCGAGGATTTGACCGCAGATCTGGCCGTTGCGTCCAACGACGCTCGCCTCCTGAGGATTTGGCAGGAGCAAACCGGGAACCGGCCACGAATCAGAGAGCCCGCCGTTGCCGGCGGGCTCTCTGGCTAGGAGGAGCGAAGGATTCAGGCGGCGTCGCTGGCGCTGGCGGAGTCGGCCTCGGTCGTGGCGGCGGCTGCCGCGGCCTCGACCTTCGGGAAGGAGGCGAGGTTGAACTGGGTCTCGAGCTGCTCCATCGGCCGGAAGCCCACGACGCCCATCGGCTGCTTGCCGGGGGCAAAGAACGCGATCGTCGGGATCGACATGATGTTGAACGCGCGGGACAGGCCGGGGTTGGCGTCGACGTCGACCTTCACGACATCGATCGCGCCCTCGTACTTCTCCGCGATCTTCTCCATCTCCGGCGCGACGAGCTTGCAGGGCCCGCACCACGCGGCCCAGAAGTCCACGACCACCGGCTTGTCGTTGTGGAGAACCTCGGTCTCGAACGTCGCATCGGTTGCTACCTTGATCGCCATCTGGCGGTGATCCTTTCTCGTCCGACCTAGCGGGCGATCGACTGGAGGAGGGCGTACGCCTCGAGGACCCGGGGGTCGGCGAGGCGGTAGAAGACGGTGCTGCCTTCCCGTCGTGTCGAGACGAGGCCGGCGGCACGCAGCACGGCGAGGTGCTGGCTCATGTTGGGAACCTGACAGGCGACCCGACCGGCCAGCTCGCTGACCGACAGCTCACCAACGGCGAGCGACTCCAGGACGCACAGGCGCTTCGGGTCCGCCAGCGCTCTCCCGACGACGGCTGTTCGCTCGTAGTCGGAATCCCTGCTGTCGATGCCCGAGGCCTGGTTGTCCGTCCGCTGGGGAGCGGGGAGCTCGATCGCCATTGGCTGGAATCGTGTCATAACTTGCGCAATCTCGCAAGTCTGGTGGCGCCTCCAGCCGCGCCCGATCCGTATGCTGCGGCCGATGGCCGATGCGCGAGAGCCGTCCGAGCCGCCGTCTTCGCCGGTTCCGTCCGGCGCGTCTTCGACCGCCTCGCCCGAAGCGCCCGCGACCGGCGCGTCCGCCGCGTCCGCCACGGACGCCATCCGTAGCTACGCCCTGCCGACCGCCCGGCGAGTGGTCAGCTCCGGGCTCCAGCTGGCACTGGCCTCGACCGGCGACCTCCGGCGGGCGTCCATCTACATCGGGCTGCTGGTGCTGGGCGCATTCGGGCCGGCAATCATCGCGCTGCTCTTGATCGTCGGGCGGCTCGGGGACCAGGCCGGCGATGCGCTCGGCGCGGTGTTCCTGGGGCAGTCGTTCGGGGCGCGGCCGCAGCCGGCGCTCGAAGCTGCGCTGCTGGTCGTCGCGATCGAGGCGCTCATCGGTTTCGCGCTGTTCTTTGCGATCACGATCGATGCGCAGGTGATGGCCATCTCGATCCTCGGCGGCCGCGCCGGCGAGCGGCCGCTGCGGCTCTGGGAGTCGATCGTTCGCGCTCGCCAGACGTTCTGGCGGATGGCCGGCGCGGGCACGCTCGTCGGACTCGTGAGCCTGCTGATCCAGGGGCTGCTCGGGAGCGCGCTTGGCGGGCTGTCGCAGAGCGCGGAGGCCACGGACGTCGTCGCCGCGATCGTCGCGACCGTGGTCGTGGCGCCCCTCGCCTACGTCTCCACGAGCATCGTGCTCGGCGACGTGAGCGCGATGGAGGCGCTGTCACGTTCGTGGCGGCTCTTCAAGGCGCGGCGGCTTCTCGCCGTCGTGGTCGTGCTGTTCACGCTCGTCACCGCGGCGATCCAGCTGTTCGCGCTGAGCGCGGGCCTCGACCTCGTGGTGCGCGCCTCGGAGATCCTGCACGTCTCGCTGACGGAGGGCGCGCTCGCCTTCACGATCGCGGTGGTGCTCATCCTCGCCGCGGTGGTGGCCTACGGCAGCCTGACGTTCACGATCGGAGCGGTCGTCGCGGCGCCCCAGGTGACGGGCTTCCTCGGGCTGACGTTCTTCTCCGGCGGGCTCGATCGGGCGCGAGGCGAGACGGCCCGGCCGCCTCGTGGCTTCCGGTACGTCAGCCGGCCGATGGCCGTCGCGATGCTCGGGCTTGGGGCCGTGGTCGCGCTCCAGATCCCGGCCATCGGCGCGATCCCTGCGCCTGCCGCGAGCGCGATGCTCGCGCTGATCCGGTCGGAGGCCGACGCCGAAAACGGCCTGATCGATGTCGGGGGCTACCCGGAGATCGTCGAGGATCCTGCCGGCGACGTGACGGGCGCGGCCGCAGCCGACGTCGACATCCTTCGGGCGGAGGCGGCGTTCATCGGGCCGCCGCCGGCCTGGCTGCTCGACCGGTTCGAGTGCGAGAGTCCGAGCGTGGCCTGCGGCGAGGGCGGCGATCCGTCCGACTTCGCCGATGGCGCGTACCTCTTCCTCGAGCGAGCCGCGGGACCGCCGCCGGCTGATGGCGAGCACCGCGTGGCCTTCCTCTTCGCGCTGCAGAACGAGGTCGCGGCCTTCCGACGCGGCGGCGAGGAGCCGTACGGCGGGGCGAGTCGGGTCTTCGTTGCGCGGCGCGGCGCCGATCGACCGCTCGAGGCGCGCCGCTCCCAGGGCGACGGATTCAGCGACTGGCCGACCGCCGCACGCTCGATGTGGACGCGCAACGACGTCTACCTCCTCGTGCCGGACACGGAGATCCCGGACCTGCCGCTCGGCTGGGACGCCGTGCTGCTGGTCGAGGACGGCTCTGGAGCTGTCGCGAGCCGGGACAGCCTCCGAGCGGACTGGGAGGCGCCGCTGCACCCCTGGGAGCTCAACGCCTCCGTGTTCATCGACGACTATCGCGACTTCCCCGGCTGAGACCCTTCGGTCAGCCGGCGCCCAGCTCGTCGAGGCGGTGGTCGTCAATGCCGAGGTGATGCGCGAGCTCGTGCAGCACCGTCATCCGGACCTCGGCCTCGAGCTCCGCAGGGTCCGGAAAGTCCTCCTCCAGCGGTACGCGGAAGAGGGTGATCCGGTTGGGCGAGGCGGCCCAGTCGGCGGCGTAGTCGGTCCGCGGGACGCCCTCGTACAGTCCGTACATCGAGTCGTCCGGGTCGAGGCCGTTGTCCTCGAGCTGCGCCGCGGAGGGCTCAGCCTCGATGACGATCGCGACCTCCCGGAGGGCGTCGCTGTACGGCGCGGGGATCGCGGCGATCGCCCGGTCGACAAGCGCCTCGAAGGACGCCTCGCGGGCACGGGCTCGGGCGATGCCACGAACCGATCCGCGCACACGCTTCGCCATGCAGCGAATCTAGCGACGGAACGACCCTCGCCGCAGAAGTTGAGCAGGCCCGACCACGCCGCGGGAGCTCGCCGTCTCGCCGGCGCGCGAGCCGCGGCCGCCGAACCTAGGATCGGCACGATGAAGGTCGTCCACACGGAGCGGCACCGCGAGCACGACCCCCCGGTCGAGACGTACCTCGGCGTGCCGCTCCCCGCGAACGAGACGCCGGCGCGCGTCGACGCGATCCGGGACGCGCTCACCGCGGACGGCGGCTTCGAGCTCGTCGACCCGACGGACCACGGCATGGAGCCGATCCTCGCCGTCCACGACCGCGGCCTCGTGCGCTTCCTGGAGGAGGCGTGGCCTGCGGCCGTGGAGCAGCACATCGACCGCGACTTCCTCGTCGCCGACACGTACCCCACGCGCGGCCTGTTCGAGGGGATGTCGCCGGAGTTGGTTGCGGCAAGGCCGGAGCCGGTTGCGGTCGGCGGTCGAGCGGGATGGTGGGGTCTCGATTCCTCGAACCCCATCGTCGCGGGCACCTACGCGGCGTCCCTCGCCGCCGTGGACGTCGCGCTGACCACCGCGGACCTCGTGCTCGGAGGCGAGACGGTGGCGTATGGGCTGTGTCGCCCGCCCGGGCATCACGCAGCGGCCTCGATGGCCGGCGGCTACTGCTTCTTCAACAACGCCGCCATCGCCGCGCAGTCGATCGTCGAGCGGACCGGGGAGCGCGTCGCGGTCCTCGATGTCGACGTCCACCACGGCAACGGCACGCAGCAGATCTTCTGGCGGCGCGAGGACGTGCGCTACGCCTCTCTCCACGCGGACCCGAAGCGCCTGTACCCGTTCTACCTGGGGCACGCGGACGAGGTCGGCGAGGGCGAGGGTCGCGGCGCGAACCTCAACCTCCCGCAGCCCCTGCGCGCCGACGACGCGGCCTACCTCGCGGACCTCGATCGTGCGCTCGACTTCATTGCCGCAGTGCCGGGCGAGATCGTGGTCGTCTCGCTGGGCTTCGACACGTACGAGAAGGACCCGATCGGCGACCTGGCGCTGACGACCGCCGGCTACCACGACATGGGCCGACGCGTGGCCGCGCTCGGCCGGCGTCTGGTGATCCTCCAGGAGGGCGGCTACCACGTGGGCGACCTCGGGCGGAACGCGGCCGCGTGGCTCCGCGGCGCCTCAGGCCGGTCCATTGCGGGGGCCTGACGCCCCGCGGGGGTACGATCCCCGGGCCATGTCCAGTCCAGATCTGCCCGATCACGTCCGCAAGCTCGTCACGGAGATCGAGCGCGAGATCGGCGAGGACGACTTCGACGACGACGGTCGCCTGCCCGGCGACGGTCGCCTGCCCGGCGACGCTGCCGAGCGCAACCTCGACGCCGCGGAGTCCGAGCTGACGCGCCCGATCGTGGGGCACGGCTCCCTGTCGACCCCGAACGGCCGGGTCGAGGAGGCGGTGCGCGAGATCCTGCTCGAGATCGGCGAAGACCCGGATCGCCAGGGGCTGAAGAACACCCCGGACCGCGTCCATCGCATGTACGCGGAGCTGACGGCCGGCTACCACGTCGATCCGCAACGGCTCATCAACGGCGCGGTGTTCGACGTCGACTACTCGGAGATGGTGGTCGTCAAGGACATCCCGTTCTACTCGCTGTGCGAGCACCACCTGCTGCCGTTCTTCGGCACCGCGGCGGTCGCGTACATCCCGCGCGGCAAGGTGATCGGCTTGTCGAAGATCCCGCGGATCGTCGAGATGTACGCGCGGCGCCTCCAGGTCCAGGAGCGGATGACGCAGCAGATCGCGGACTTCCTGAACGACCGCTTGGGGCCGCAGGGCGTCGGCGTCGTCATCGAGGCGAACCACCTCTGCGCGGTGATGCGCGGGATCCGCAAGCCGGGCACGGTGATGACGACCTCCGCGGTTCTCGGGCTCTTCCGGACGCGCGACCGGACGCGGGCCGAGTTCTTCAGCCACCTCGAGCGCCGGCCGCCGGGCGAATGATGTTCGGGACAGCAGACCAGCCGCTCACCCGGAACACGCTCCGCCGCATCGACGAGGGCTGGTCCGCGTTCGAGGAGCGCGCCAAGGCGCTGAACAACGCGCAGCTGACGGCGCGCCTCGGGGACGGCGAGTGGACTCGCAAGCAGATGCTCGCCCACATCTCGGCGTGGCACGAGCTGACGACGAACCGTCTGCTGAAGTTCGTGGAGACAGGCCAGCCCGTGGGACTCCCGAACTACGAGCACGATGACTCGATCAACACCCGGACCGCCCGCGCATCGGAAGGCCGGACGACCGGCGAGATCGTGATCGCCATGACCGACACGCATCGGCGCCTGCGGCGCACGGTCGCCGCGCTGACGGACGAGCAGCTCGCGGCGCACGACGGCTGGGCCGCGGCCGTGATCGCCGGCAACAGCTTCGACCACTACACGGAGCACCTTCCCGATCTCGATCCCGCCCACGGACGGTGATGCCGTGAGCCCGCCCGCATCGTCCCCGGCCGAGCAGCTCGGCGGCCTGCTGTTCGGCTATCGGGTCTCGCAGGCGGTCTCCGTCGCGGCGGCGCTGGGGGTGGCGGATACGCTCGCCACCGGCCCCCGCGCTTCCGAGGAGCTTGCGGCGGAGCTCGGATGCGACCCCGCGGCTTTCTACCGGCTCGTTCGGCTGCTGGCGGCAAGCGGCGTCCTCGAGGAGGACGCGGAGCGGCGATTCTCGCTCACGCCTGTCGGCGCGCTGCTCCGCTCAGACGTGCCCGGCTCCATGCGCGAGCCCGCGACGCTCCAGGGCCGTCCGGAGATCCACGCGGCATATGCTCGCCTGGAGGACGCGGTCCGGAGGGGCGAGAACGCCTTCGAGATCGAATTCGGCGAGAACATCTGGTCATGGCGTGCCCGGCAGCCCGAGCTGGCCTCGCAGTTCAACCGGGCGATGGCGACCTGG
Source organism: Candidatus Limnocylindrales bacterium (assembly GCA_035717865.1). Classification (GTDB taxonomy): domain Bacteria; phylum Chloroflexota; class Limnocylindria; order Limnocylindrales; family CSP1-4; genus UBA5189. The sequence continues at coordinate 2,266 of DASTIE010000213.1, read as the reverse complement.
AGCAGGATCGTCGCGCCGGCGCTGGCCGCCGCCTTCGACTTCGGCTCGGTCGGAACGGTCGTGGATATCGGGGGCGGCTCGGGATCGATGATTGCCGGCCTGCTCGCCGAGCACCCCGAACTGCGTGGGATCGTCTTCGACCAGCCGGCGGTGGTGACGGAGGCCGAGCCCGTGTTGCAGGCCGCCGGGGTTCGCGACCGCGCCCAGCTGGTGGGCGGGGACTTCTTCGTCGACGTGCCGGTGGCCGACGTCTATGTCATGAAGTCGATCCTCCACGACTGGGACGACGAGGAGTGCGTCCGCATCCTGCGGGTCATCCAAGCGCGGGCAGGCGCCGAGGCAAGGCTCCACGTGGTCGAGCGAGTTCTCGGCGGCCCGAACGAGGATCTCCAGGGGAAGCTCAGCGACATCCACATGCTCGTGATGCCGGGCGGCCTGGAGCGGACCCTGGACGAGTGGCGGAGCCTGCTGCACGCCGGTGGCTGGGCGCTGCAGCGGAGGGAGCCCCTCGCGGCAGGCTGGGACCTGATCGAGGCCACGCGCGTCGGCGACTGACCCGGCGAGCTCCGAGCGCACTCCGCCGCGCTCGTGTACCCGACCTGCGAACGCAAGGCCCAAACGCGACATCCGGACTCGGCCCGGACGCGACATCCGGACTCGGCCCGGACGCGACGTCCGGACTCGGCCCTGTCGTAGATGCGCACGTCGTCCATGACGCACTCGACCGCCGAGCGCTCGCGCCAACCGGCCACGGTGGCGTATCGGGGCGACAGGCGCCCACTGCGGCGCGCGCGACGCAACCGAAGCCTCCCAAACGGCTGGAGATCGTCGAGGCCGCCACAAATCGTTCCGGAGTGTCGAGTGCGTCGCCCATGACGCACCGGGATAAGCGCCCGGTAAGCCCGGCCAAGCATGCTGCGTCGGTGCCCGGACGAGAAACGGTGGCTGTCATCGGCGCGAGGCGGAGCGCTCAGCTCCGCCAGCGACTCGCAACGGAACTGGTAACGGCCCGGCTGGCCGCGGGCCTGAGCCGGCGCGAGCTTGGTCGTCGCGTCCGGGTCGGTGAAGGACGAATCGCTCGCGCGGAGCGGGGTGACCCCGCGACGCTCACCATCGATCTCGCCGCTCGGGTCGCGCCGGTCATTGGCCGTCAGCTCGCGGCATCGCTGTACACGGACGGCGATCCCGTTCGCGATCGGGCACACACGGCGCTTCTCACACGCTTCCGGCTGCGCTTGCACTCCAGCGTCCATTGGCGCGTCGAGGTTCCGATTCCGCTCGCTGGCGACCGTCGCAGCGGAGATGCGGTCCTCGGAGGCAGCGGGTGGGACGCGCTCGTGGAGGCCGAGACCGCGCTTGCGGACCTCCAGTTGCTCGAGCGGCGCATGAGTGCCAAGCAGCGGGATCTCGGCGCGAAGCACTTGATCCTGCTGATCTCGGCGACGCGACGGAATCGCGAGGCGATCAGGCTGCATCCCGAGCTGCAGGAGCGGTTTCCGATCGATACGAGGACGTGTCTCGCGCGTCTGGGCGCGGGGAAGGATCCGGGCGGCGATTGCCTCGCGGTCCTCTGAACAACCTCAGCGCGGGTCGGTGCGGAGGCGGCTGTAGACGATCAGGTCGTGGTAGGCGCCGGCGCGGAACTGGGCGCCGCGGAGCACGCACTCGCGGGTGAACCCCGCGCGCTCGAGCGACCGTGACTCGGCCACGTTCTCGATGTCCGTCTCGGCTTCGATACGGTTCGCCGGCGTCGTCTCGAGGAGCCACTCGGCGATGAGGCGCTGCGCCTCGGAGCCGAAGCCGCGACCACGATCGTCGCGTCCGATCTCGATCCCGAGCTGCCACGCGGAGGACTCGTCGTTCGGCCCATAGCGAACGGGCCGATACGAGATGGTCCCGATCGGCTCACCCTCGGGAACTGGCTCGATGAACAGCACGCCGCCCTGCGGTCCGCGAAGCTGCTCGGCCGCCTCGGCCGGTGTCGCGGGGCGGTTCCTGGGCGCGGCGCGTGGCAGCCCGAAATCGTTGAAGCCACCCGCCTCATAGTCGAATCGGTCTTCCAGCCGGGACGCCTCGGCGCGGGTCACGAATCGGAGGCGCAGCCTTTCGCTGCGAGGGCCGTCGTCCATCGATCGAAGCCTACAATCCCGGCCATGCCCGACCGCCCGCTCAAGGTGCTCATCGCGAAGCCCGGCCTCGATGGCCACGATCGCGGCGCCAAGGTGCTCGCGCGCGGCCTCCGCGACGAGGGCTTCGAGGTCGTCTA
>DASTIE010000212.1:0-2235 GCA_035717865.1 Candidatus Limnocylindrales bacterium | reverse complement strand
GATCCGGACGCTCGGACGGTCGCGGTCCGCGTTCGCGACCGGTTCGGCGACTACGGGCTCGTGGGGTTCGCGGCCGTCACGGACGGTGTCGTCGAGCAGCTCGCGTTCTCCTGCCGGATCCTCGGCATGGGCGTGGAGCGGGCGGTCTACGAATGGCTCGGCACGCCGGCGATCGAGGTGGCCGAGCCGGTCAGCGCCCCGCTCCAGGGCGAGCGGCCGGACTGGCTCCGGATCGTGGAAGGTCCGGCCGGGCCGCCCGCCGAGGCAGCGAGCGGCGCGGCAGGTGGCAGTCCGGGGCAACCCGGACCGCCGGGGCGCGCGGAGCTCCTGTTCGTCGGCGGCTGCGATCTCGAATCCGTGCTGCCGTTCCTCGGCGACCCCGACGCCGTCGCGCGCCACTTCAACTACAGCCCGGCGGAGACGCCGCGGCTGATCGTCCATCGGGACAGCATCGACTACCTCCTCGCGGACGAGCTGCCGGAAGCCGCCCGCACCGCGATCCTCGCCGACGCGCCCTTCCTCGACGCAGAGGCCCTGGTGCCGCCCGCCTGGGCCGGCTTTCGCGAGATCGTCTACAGCCCGCTGATCGACTACGTCCAGGCGAAGTACGCCCGCCCCGACCTGCCGGGCGTGTACGTCTCGTTCGGCGACGTCGAGCAGCCGAACCTCGATGCCGCGAAGATTTCCTCGCTGGCCAAGCGCTACGGCCTCGACCCTGTCCGGCTCGAGGCCTTTGCGCAGCGTTGGCAGGTCGTCCGGAAGCCGGACGAGGTCTGGCGCGAGCAGCTCCGGCGGCTGTTCTCGAGGATCCCGGCGGACGCCCGGCTCACCGTCCTCCTGGGGGCCACGGACGCGTTCGGGCTCGATCCGGAGCGTCTCGAGACGCATCGCCACCACAACGCCCTCGTGTCCGGTGTGGCCGCCGAGTTCCCGAACGTCGCAACGCTCGCGGTCGATCCGCTGCTGCACGGCCGCGAGGACTTCACGAACTCCATCCGCCACTACTCGCGGCGCGTGTACCACGACCTCGCTCGAGAGCTGTCGGCCCGGCTGGGCACGAGCGCGGCGGTCGTGCTGCCGGAAGCCGCCGCGGCGCCTGGACGGAAGGAGGCCCGGAAGCCAATTGCGACCCGGAGGGCGCCGGTCTCGGCGGCGCGCCGGCTGCTTCGCCGGGGGCTGCGGCGGCTTCGCGACGTGACGGGCCCGCGGGAACGGACCTAGACGCTCGCCCCCAGGGCCCGGGTCGCGGCGACCTCGGCCCGCTCGGTCGACCAGCCCGCGCCCAGCCGCCGGACCTGCTGGTCACGGGTCTGGCGGCCCGCCGAGCTGTTGACCGTATCGACGATGAGGCCGGCCCGGTCGTAGACGCGGTCCCAGTCGACCGCCCGATGGCCGACGAGGATCACGACGACGTCGGACTCGTCCAGCAGCGTCTCCAGCGCCGTGCCCTCGTACGTCGCGCCGTCGGCGTCCCGGAAGGTCGTCACGTGGGGGTCGTGGAAGGCGACCTTCGCGCCACGCGCCGCGAGCCCGCTGATGACGTCCGCGGCGGGGGAGTTGCGGGCGTCGGAGACGTTCGGCTTGAAGGCCACGCCGATCACCCCGACGCGGGCGCCGTTGAGCGACTTGCCACGGTCGTTGAGGGCCTCGACGGTCAGCTCCACGACGTGGCGCGGCATGCCGATGTTGATGTCGCCTGCGAGCTCGATGAACCGGTCGATGAAGTCGAACTCGCGCGCGCGCCACGACAGGTAGTAGGGATCCACCGGGATGCAGTGGCCGCCCACGCCGGGCCCCGGCGTGAAGCGCATGAAGCCGAAGGGCTTCGTCGCCGCGGCGTCGATGACCTCCCAGACGTCGAGGCCCATCCGCTCGCACAGCAGGGCCAGGTTGTTGACCAGCGCGATGTTGACGTTCCGGAAGACGTTCTCCAGGAGCTTCGCGAGCTCGGCGGCGTCTGGCGACGACAGCTCGACGACCTTGTCGTTGATGCGGTGGAGCAGCGCAGCGGCGCGGGTCGTGGCCTCGGGCGTGGTGCCGCCAACGAGGCGCGGGACCGCTCGCCCGGAGCTCGTCGGGTCGCCGGGATTCACGCGTTCCGGTGCGAATGCGAGGTCGAAGTCGACCCCGGCGCGTAGCCCGCCGGCCTCGATGACCTCGCGGAACGGCCCGGTCGTCGTCCCGGGGAACGTCGTCGACTGGAGCACGACGAGCTGGCCGGCCCGCAGGCCGCGC
>DASTIE010000211.1:0-24006 GCA_035717865.1 Candidatus Limnocylindrales bacterium | reverse complement strand
ATCACGGCCTGGTACACGTCGACCGTCCCGGCGTGGTTCACGACGCACACCCGAGAACGGACGACCTTCGCCTACGGCACCAAGAGCCCCGACTTCCCGCCGGCGTCCGACTGGGCGCTGGCCGAGTGGGTGACACCGCCTCTCCGGGGTGGCGTCGATGGGTTGAGCTTCGGAATCTCGATCGGAGAGAAGGGCTTACTGACGGTCGACGACCTGGGATTCGACGACGCGGCGGCGGCTGAATAGCTCCGAGCCCGAAGCGGGATCCGGCGATCAGCCGCCGAAGTCCGGGTCGACCCCCAGCGTCTCGTAGGAGTCGACGACCAGCCGCTCGCGGCAGACCAGCGCGGCCGTCGACGCCGGGACGACCCGCCCGGGGTCGCCCTTCGGCAGGTCCGCCCAGTACATGGAACACGTCGCGCTCGCCGGGTCGTCGACGTGGGTCGTGGCGCGGATGATCGTCCCATCCTTCGGCCTGGCCGGACCGGCTGGTGGGAAGTGGAGTGCGATCGGGCCGAGCTGCTCCCGCCAGTTCACGGACAGGTACGACGATTCGAACGGGTCCGCGAGCCAGAGTGGCTCCGCCATGAGCGTGCTCGTGCCTCCGCACCCGGGGCAACCGAAGGTTCCCTCCACGACGATGGCGCCCTCGAAGCAGGCGAGCCGCTCCGCCGAGAGCATCGCCTCGACGTTCCTGAGGTCGACCGTCTCGGGGCAGCGTGGTGGGAGCTGCGTCACGTACGGCTTCGAGCCATCGTGGGTCGCGATCCAGCCCCCCACGACCTCCGTGCCGATGAGGATCGGGCGGGACGGCAGCGGCGGGAGCTTGCCGTCGGGGCCTTCGACCTGGAGGCGAACGACCGGATACCAGACGTAGCCATTGGCCTTCCTCGGGCCGAAGCCCCACAGGATGCCGTCATACGGCAACGTGATGAGGACGTCGCCCTTCTTCAGGGTCGCGACGCGCCTGGACGACGTCGAGGGTTGGGTGCGGAGGTTGAGCTCCGCGACCGTCACCTCGATGGCGGCGCCCGGCGGGATGACGTCGAGCGTCCCGATCGCTTCCGTCGGTTCCGGCGTCGGCGAGACCGACGCGCTGGCGCTCGGCGGCGCCTCCGTGGGCAGCGGCGCGAGCGTGGGAAGCGACCCGGAGGCGCCGGGGACGATCGTCGGCGCGGACGTCGGCGCTGCGGACGAGACGGCGCCCGACGAGCAGCCCGCCAGCAGCGCGACCAGGAGCCCTTTCAGCACGTTGCGCATCGGAACGGATCCTCCCTCCGCGCGGAGACGGCTCAGTCGACGATGGTGTGGCTCTGCTCCCGCAGGAACTGCGCGAGGTAGTACATGGACAGTCCGGCCTTGCCGGTCGAGCCGGAGCCCTTCCAGCCACCGAAAGCCTGGACGCCGGGCCACGCACCGGTCGTCGCGCCCGCCCGCCGGTTGACGTACAGCACCCCGGCCTGGATCTCGTCGAGGAAGCGCTCGATCTCCGACTGGTCCTCGCTGTAGACGCCGGCCGTCAGGCCGTAGATCGTGTCGTTCGCGAGCGCCAGCGCCTCGTCGATCGAATCGACCGGCTGGATCGCGGTGATCGGCGCGAACAGCTCGTCCTGGAAGACGCGGTGGTCGGCCGGGAGCCCGCCGACGACCGTGGGCTCGACGTAGAAGCCGCGCTCGAACGCGCCGTCCGCGAGGTGCTCGCCACCGGTGAAGACCTGCCCGTCGCGGCGCGCCTCGGAGACCGCCTTCTGGTGCCGCTGGACGGCGTTCTGGTCGATGATCGGGCCGAGCCAGTTCTCGCGCATGATCGGATCGCCGATCGTGATCTTCTCGGTCTTCTCGACGAGCATCCGGACGAGCTCGTCGTGGACCGGCTTCTCGACGTAGACGCGCGAGTTCGCCGAGCACTTCTGCCCGCCGAAGCCGAAGGCGCTGCGCATGATGCCCTCGGCCGCCTCCTCGAGGTCCGCCTTGCGGCTGACGATCGCGGGGTTCTTGCCGCCCATCTCGACGATCGTCGGGCGCGGCCACGCGTTCGAGAAGTTCCTGTACAGGCGCATCCCGACGTCGTACGAGCCCGTGAACACGATGCCGTCGATGCCCGGGTTCGACTGAAGCTCGTCGCCGACGCTGTCGCCCGGGCCCATCACGAGGTTGATGACGCCCGCCGGCACGCCGGCGTCCTCGTAGGCGTGGATCAGGTTCACGCCGGAGAGCGGCGTTGCCGATGCCGGCTTGAAGACGACCGTGTTGCCGGCGAGAAGCGCGGCACCGGTCGGGCCGGCGGAGAGGGCCATCGGAAAGTTGAACGGGCTGATGACCGCGAAGACGCCGTGCGGCCGGAGGATCGATCGCGTATGGACCGACGCGTCCCCGAGGTTGTCCATCGGGTGGTCGTAGTAGCTGTTGTCCTCCGCGGTCCGCGAGTAGTACCGCAGGAGGTCCGCGGCCTCCTCGACCTCCCCAAGCGCCTCGAGCCGGTTCTTGCCACATTCGAACGCCATGTCCGCGCCGTAGCGCATCTGGCGCTCCGAGATGAGCTCCGCGGCGCGGCGCACGATCGCGATCCGCTCCTCCCATGGCGTGTGGCGCCACCCCGGCGCGGCCCGCCGCGCGGCCTCGATCGCCCGCTTTGTGTCCTCGCGATCGCCCTTGGCGAACGTGCCGATCAAGATGTCACGGTCGATCGGCGAGCGGGCCTCGAAGACCCCCGCGGAGCCATCGACCCAGCGACCGTCGACGTAGTTGCGGTGGTGCGCGCCGAGCCCGGCTCGAGCCTCCTGGACGCCCTGCTCGTACAGGGCGTGGAGCTCCTCGTTGTCGTTGCGGAGGGTGGCGTAGGTGATCTTGATGCGCGGCTTGGACTCGGTGACCATCGAGCTTGTGGACCTCGGCTGGGAGTGGCTGCTGGCGTTTGCCCGCAGTCTACCCCCGGCGCCTCGTCAAACCGCCGCGCGTGTCCTTCGCAGGGCGTCAGCAGCGAGGCAGGTTGGGAACGTCGGCCGCCCATCGTGCCTTCAGCCGAGCGCTGCAACCACCTCGCGCAGGCTGCCTGCGATGTTCGTCGCCGGGACGCCCGCAGCAAGGGCCTCGGCGCGCGTCGACTTGCCCGTCGTGACGAGCACCCCACGCAGCCCGACACGGCGCGCGGCCGCGATGTCAGCCTTCGGGTCGTCACCGACCATCACGACATCGGCGGCACGGAGGCGAGGGCCGGCGCTCCCCGATGCCTGCCCGGCGGGTGCCGTGCCGCCTGCGACCTGGTCCCGCAGCTCCCCGAGCGCCTGACGGAACACCACCGGCGAGGGCTTGCCGCAGATCACCGCGCGACGACCGAGCGCGAACTCCAGGCCGGCGACCACGGCGCCGGCATCGAGCGTGAAGCCCTTCGGCGTCAGCCACCACGGGTTTCGATGCATGGCAACGAATGCGGCACCGTTCCGGAGCTGGCGGAACGCGATGTCGAGGTTGCGGAAGGAGAGGTCGTCCCCCGCGTCCCCGATCACGACCGCCGCGATCGCCTGCGAGCGAGCGTCCGCCTCGTCCGCGGAGAGGATCTCCTGGCCGGCCCACTCCCGCCGCGCGTCCGGCGTGCCCAGCACGAGGATCGCCCCACCGGGGTGCTCGCGCGCGGTGTACGCCGCAGCCGCGGAGGCCGCGGTGATGATCTCGGCGCCGTCGACCTCGAGGCCGGTGGCCTTCCCGAACGCCGCGGCGAGGCTGGAGCGATGGGCGGACGAGTAGTTGGTCACGACGCGATAGGGCAGGCCGCGGCTGCGAAGCTCCGCGATCGCCTCGGCGGACCCGCTGATCGGGGCGCCCTTGAACAGCAGCACGCCGTCGGCATCGAGCACGAACGCGCGCACGCCGGCGACGGCCGCGCGGAGCTCGGCAGAGGGCGATGGGGGCACGACCCGATGGTAGGCTCGAGCCGCTGCGCAGCTCCGCGACGGGAGGACGCCACTTGGGCCTGCTCGACGGCCGGAAGGCACTGATCTTCGGGGTCGCCAACGACCACTCCATCGCGTGGGGCATCGCGAAGGCCCTCCAGGAGCAGGGTGCGACGATCGGGTTCTCCTCGGTGGAGAGCCTGCTCGAGAAGCGCGTCCGGCCGCTCGCGGAATCGATCGGCTCGACGTTCGTCGAGCCCTGCGACGTCCAGTCCGACGAGCAGATCCGCGGCGTGATGTCGAAGTGGCAGGCCGCGCACGGCCAGATCGACGTCCTCGTCCATGCCCTGGCCTTCGCCAAGCGCGAAGACCTCGATGGCACGTTCGTGGAGACCTCGCGCGATGGCTTCGCGCTGGCGATGGACGTCTCGGCGTACTCACTCGTTGCGCTCGTGCGCGAGGCGCGGGCGCTCCTGCACCCCGGGTCGACCGTGCTGACGCTCACCTACTACGGCGCGGAGAAAGTCGTCTCGCACTACAACGTCATGGGCGTCGCGAAGGCCGCGCTGGAGGCCTCCGTCCGCTACCTCGCCGCCGACCTCGGGCCGGAGGGCGTCCGCGTGAACGCCATCTCCGCCGGGCCGGTGCGGACTCTCGCCGCGGCGGGCATCTCCGGCTTCAAGAAGCTCTACGGCTCGTTCGCCGAGGTCGCGCCGCTGCGCTCGAACATCACCATCGAGGACGTCGGCAAGACCGCGGTCTGGCTCGCGTCCGATCTGTCGAGCGCCGTGACCGGCGAGGTCGTCTACGTCGACGGCGGCTTCAACGTGATGGGCGTCCCGCTGGCGGAGTAGCCCCGTGGAACGACGCCCGGTCAGCCGAGCACGGTCGAAGGCGCAGGCGGAGCGAGGAGCGAGCGCACTCTGGCGTGCGTGAGCGACCGAGCGACGCCTGCAACGCACGCCCGCACCGGATCACCGGGCGTCAGGCGGTGACGACTTTGTCGCGGCCGGCGGCCTTGGCCATGGCGAGGGCGACATCCGCGCGCTCGAGGAGCGAGGAGCTCTCGACCTCCCACGGTTCCAGGGTCGCGCAACCCGCCGAGACCGTCGTGATCAGCATCGTGCCGGTGCCCGTGTCCACGCTCTGCCTCGCGAACTCGGTCCGCACCGACTCGGCGATCGTGGCCGCGTCCTCGCGGCTGGCGTTGTCCAGGATGACCACGAACTCCTCGCCGCCGTAGCGGGCAACGAGATCGGACGCACGGGCGCGCGAGCGGAGCGTTTCAGCGAAGAGGCGCAGGACGCGGTCGCCGACCCGGTGGCCGTACTGCTTGTTGACGCGGCCGAAGTGATCGAGGTCGAAAAGGATTGCCGAGCGCATCCGGCGCCTCTCGGCGGGCACCCGGCGACGAATGGCGTCCTCGCGCTCGACCGCGGCGTCGAAGTGACGGCGGTTGTGGATCCCCGTCAGCGGATCCGTGATCGCGGCGTTGCGGGTCTGCTGATGCAGCCGTGCATTCGCCAGGGCGAGGCCGACCTTGCCCGCGAGCAGGGCTGCGACCTCCCGCTCCTGTGCGGTGAACGGCTTCTCGAGGTCGCCTCGCAGCCACGTCACGACGCCCACGACGGTGTCGCCGATGACCATCGGTGCGGACATCGCGGCCAGCACGTCCGGCAGCGAGATTCCCCGCATCGAGAGCGGGAACTCCTCGCGTCGCATGCGATCGAGGACGGCCACGGCCCGCTGGGCGATCGCGCGGCCGCTGACGCCTTCGCCCGCGATGATCTGGCCGCCGATGATCGACTTGTCGTGGCCCGCCACGGCGAGCACGAGGAACTTCTCGCTGACGTCGTCACGGCTGACGAGCACGACCGAGTCGGCCGGGATGACCTTCTGCGCGCCGGTCGCGACCTCGTCGTCCATCGTCGCCGGGTCGAGGCTCGAGCCGAGGACCGTCGCGAACGTCGTCAACCGATCGAGGAGCGCGGCTCGCTCGGTCAGCTTCTGCCGCTCGCGCCCGAGGGCCAGCGCGGCGGACAGCCGGTCCGCGACGATCTGCATCGTCGCCAGGTCGTCGTCGTCCAGGCGGTGCTCGCCGCTCGTCTCGACGTTCAGGATGCCCAGGAGGTCGCCGTCGCTCTCGAGCGCGATGCTGATCTCACTGACGACATTCGGGTCCGCAGCGAGGAAGTCCGGGTCGCTCCGGGCGTCGGGCAGGAAGACGGCCTGGCGGGTCCGCACGACGCGACCGAGGATGCCGCGGTCCGCGGCGATCGTCTGGATCGGGAAGCGGTAGTTCCGCTGCGCGCCGAGCTGCAGCGCCGTGCCGTCCCAGACGTACACCGACGGGTAGCGGTAGCCGAACGTCTGCTCGAGCACGCCCATGACGCGATCGAGGGTCTCCGCGGTGGGTCCTTCGCGGGCGAGAAGGCTGCCGACCGATTCGACCGCCGCGAGCTCCCGCGCGCGCCGCCGCGCACGATGGTTCGCCCGCCGCAGCCGCGCGCTGGACCGCTCAAGGCTGGCCACGATCTGGCGGCTGCCGATGGCCACCACCACCGCGGCCATCGCGACCGCGCTGACCTCCTGGCGGGAGAAGATCCCGAGCGTCGGCAGGGCCAGCGGCGCGAGGATCAGGCCCATCCCGGCGAGGGCGACGATGGTCGGCCCGCGACCGCCCGTCGCGGCCGCAAGCGCCACGACCGGGACCGCGAGCGCGCTCAAGGGCCACGTCCCGGACACGTCACCCCACAGGTTCGCGCTGCCGATGAACGCGAGGCACATCGCCAGGCGGGCGGTGGGGAGCCACGCCGGGGTCGTTCGCAGAGTGGCAAGCCACAGCTGCGATGCCACGAACAGGATCGGGCTCAGGAGGCCGACGGACGTGGCGCCGCGGCTCGCAGCCTCCATCACCAGCACCGGGATCGCGATCGCGATCGCGAGCAGGAGGTAGGTGTCGTTCCGGACCCGGAAGCCGAGCCGCCCGGAGGTCGTGGTGCGCGGGCCGCTGGCATCCGCCTCGGCATCCGACGAGAGGAAATAGCTGATCGGCCCGTACGCGGGCGCCGGCACGGGGGCGAGGGTCGCGAGGGCGTCGCTGTCGAGCGAGGTTGGGCTGGTCACGGCTCTCGATGTGCAGGCTGGGTGACCGGCGGGGCGCCGGCCTGTCGGGATGCTCCCCGGCGGTGCGGATTGCCACCATCCCCCGTCGGTACCACCGATCAGCCTCCGATTCGGAAAACCGTTCCGCGGGCGTTCTCGAAGATCGCCTCGTACCCGGCGTCCTCGATGCGGCTGCGAGCCTCGGCGGGCACGCCGTCCGGCTCCAGGACGATGTACGCATAGCCCCCGGTGGCGAGGCGCTCGCCGAGCTGCCGGAGCATCTCGGCCGGGTCCCGGCTGCCGAACAGGCGCCCGCCGACGGTCTGGTGGCTCACCTCCGGCTCGAGGCTGATCGACGTCTCGAAGACGCCGTCGAACACGCCGAGCGGCGTGGACATCCACTGCTGGAACGTACGCGCGACGTGGAGGACCTCGGTGTCGTGGCGGAGCCGCCCGGCGGCGATCTCCGCGCGAAGGGCGTCGAGGAGCTCCTGGCGCGGCGCATCCACGACGATCCTCGGATCGGGAAAGCCGACCCAGAAGCCCCTGCCGGCCCATCGCAGGTCGATCGCCATCGTCTCCGACCAGCGGTGCTCGCCGAGGTGGAAGGCGTCGATCGGCTCGTCGCGGATCGGCAGCGCGGCCATGGCGACGAACGCGGCGAGCGCGCCGGCGCGGACCGCGAGCGGCAGCGTCGCGGTGGCCCAGGTGTGCGCGAGCGCCACCGCTGCGCCCGCGGCTGCGACCGTCGAGAGCCAGTAGTGGACGGTCTTGGGCACCTCGTAGCGAAGGGCGTCGCCCAGGAAGCCGAGCCCGTCCGGGAGGAGGAAGGCGACCATGGCCGCGGCGATGCCGATGCCGAGCCCGGCAAGGACCAGCGGCGACCGCGCGCCGCGGCTGCCGAGCACGACGCCGATGACGAGGACCACGAGGAGCAGCTCGCTGGAGTCCTGGACCAGGGTCCGCGTCTGCTCGAGGGCGTCGGGCAACCGGTCCGCACGAAGCGCGCCGATGCCGAACGCGCCCGCCACGCCAACGACGATCGCAGCCAGCAGCGCCCACCGCCCGATGGCCGCAAGCCGCACCAGCGCGCGCTCGAATGCCGCCCGTCGCTCGATCGTCCAGCCGGCGGCGACGCCCACCGCGACCGCGACCGGCAGCCACGCGCCGAGGGCGAGCGTCGGGAGGGACAGGCCGGCCATCGTTGCCGCCTGCGGCAGGGCGAGGAGCCCGGCGGTGAGGCTCGCGACGAACGCCGCGGGCGCGAGGGCCGCCGGGCGGACGAGGGCCGCGATGGCGACCGTCGCGACGGCGAAGAAGCCGATCACGGGATGGACGTAGATCGCGGCGCCCAGCGCGAGCCCGATCGCCGCTCCCCTGCCGATGCGCCACGGGGCCGGGTCGCGGGCACGGTCGCGGTCGCCCTCCCGCGTTGCGGTCGAGGATGTGGTCGCTCGGCGTCCGTGGCGTCCGTGGTGGCCGTCGCGGTCGTGGAGGGCCTCGGCGGCGAGGGCGATGCCAAGGCAGACGAGCGGGGTCACCACCACCGTGCCGCGCGCGTCGGCGAGACGCGCGAAGGGCTGGCTCAGCGCGAAGGCGAGGAGCGCCCAGGCCGCGATCGGCGTGTCGCCGTGACGGAGCGAGCTGGCGAGCCGGTTGGCGCCCGCGGCGACGAGGATCGTCTGCGGCAGGATGAAGCCGGCGATCGCACGGCCGCCCGGAAGATCGGTGATGGTCGCGAGGCTGCCGAGGAGCCCGTCGTACCCGAGCACCGTCCGTGACGGCCCGATGATCGGCGACTGCGTCGCACTCAGGGGTGAGAACCAGCCGAACGTCCGGAGGTGCTCCACCGGGCCGACGTAGTTCGGCAGGACGTCCACGAAGGGCACGACGGGGCTCGCGAGCTGGAGCACCACGGGCGCAGCCCAGACGACAACCACGAGGGCGGCGAGCGTCAGCGACCCGATGCTGCCGACCTGCTCGCGCCACGGGCGCGCGTCGAGCAGTGGCCGCGTCCAGCGCCGGGTCTGTGGCGCGAGCGCCAGGGCCAGGATCGCGACGTCGATCGCGATGAGGATCGGCTGCCGGAACAGGCCGACGGCCGCCAGCGTGCCCAGGAGGAACGTGCCCTTCAGGACCGCGGCGACCATCGCGGCCAGGAGCGCCTCGGCGTACGAATCGAACGGCGTGCGCCGCACGAGCCTGGCGAGGACGAGGCCCGCCCCGAGCTCCAGCGCGGACGCGGCGAGAACGAGGACGGCGATCGGGAGGGTGATCGCGAGCTGCGAGAGGACGCCGTTCAGCGCGGCTCCCGGATCGAACGCGAGCTCTTCGGACGCCTGGAGCCAGATCAGCCCGAGGAGAACGGCGCACAGCCCGATGACCCCGACCAGGTCGACGGCAACCGCATCGCCACGTCGCGCCCCGCGTGCCTGCACCGCCGGGATGGTACGAGGCGCGCGTCACCGCGGATGCGTCAAAGTGAGTTGGAGCGGGAGACGGGACTCGAACCCGCGACAGCGTGCTTGGAAGGCACGAACTCTACCAACTGAGTTACTCCCGCTTGTTTCGAGACGATACCGTACGCGCAGCGCAAGTGACCCGAATCGGGGCATCGCCCGCAGCGGAGTACGATGCCCGCCGGATGACCGTCGAGTCGCCAGCGCGATCGTGCCCACGCTGCGAGGCGAGCGTCGCGCAGGATGCGAAGTTCTGCGCGAGCTGCGGGCACGCGCTCGGTGACAACTCCCCGGCAGACCTCGAGACGCACGCGAGGCTGACCTCCACGGCGCCGGCGCCACTCATCTCGAAGATGCGCGCGGCGCGGCTCACCGGCGAGCGCAAGCCCGTGACCGCCCTCTTCGCGGACGTGGTCGGGTCGACCGCCCTCGCGGAGACGATGGACCCCGAGGACTGGACGGCGATGATCAACGAGGCCTTCGACCTCATGTCACGCGCCGTCTACCGCTACGAGGGCACGATCGCGCAGCTCCAGGGCGACGCGATGCTGGCGTTCTTCGGCGCCCCCGTCGCCCACGAGGACGACCCCGACCGCGCGATCTTCGCGGCCCTCGACATGATCGAGGCGACGAACGAGTTCGCGGCGCAGCTCAAGGCCAGCCACGACATCGACTTCCGCATCCGCGCCGGGATCAACTCCGGCCCGGTCATGGTCGGGAACGTCGGCTCGGACCTGCGCTACGAGTACACCGCCCTCGGGGACGCGGTGAACGTCGCGGCGCGCATGCAGACCGCCGCCGAGCCAGGGACGGTCCTGATCACCGAGATGACGCGCCGCCTGACCGGCGATGCCTTCGACGTCGACGACCTCGGCGCGATCGAGGTCAAGGGCAAGAGCGAGCCGGTCCACGCCTACCGCGTGGTCGCTCGCAAGGCCGCGCCGCGGCGGAAGCGCGGCCTTGCCGCTGTCGGCCTGGACAGCCCGATGGTCGGGCGCGACGAGCCGCTGCACCGCCTGGTCGACGCGTTCGGCGTCGTGCAGGCCGGGCGAGGCCGCATGGCGTTCATCGTCGGCGAGCCCGGGATCGGCAAGTCGCGGCTGCTCACGGAGCTTCGGCGCGCCATCGGCACGGCGGACAAGACCGGCACCTCCAGCTGGGTCGAGGGGCGCTGCGTCTCGTACGGCCGCAACCTGCCGTATCACCTGCTGATCGACCTTGTTCGATCGATCCTCGGACTGCCGTTCTCGGCGACCGGCGAGGAGGGTCGTTCGCTGATGGAGAAGGCCGTCGCGGCGGTGATCGGGGACGCCGAGGCCGAGCTCTCGGACTCCACGCTGTACCTCGCGCACCTGCTCTCGCTGCCGCTGCGCGACGACGAGCTGGACCGCGTCAACGTCGATGCCGAGGTCCTCCAGATGCGCTACGTGGCGGCGATCCACCGCGTCCTGCGAGACACGGCGGTCCGTGGCCCGCTGGTGATCGTCTGCGAGGACGTCCACTGGGCCGACCCCGCGTCCGCCGAGGTCATCCGACAGCTGATCCCGCTGGCCACGCAGCTCCGGATCCTCGTCGTCGCTGCGCTGCGCGCAGAGACGGAGTCGGCCGGCTGGCGACTGCTGACGATGGCCCGTGACGTCTTCGGCCAGGCGCTCGTGGAGATCCGTCTTGAGCCGCTGACCGAGACGGAGAGTCGGGCGCTCGTGGCCAACCTCCTCGAGATCGAGTCGCTGCCCGACCACATCCGGGAGCTGATCCTCGAGCGCGCAGAGGGCAACCCGTTCTTCGTGGAGGAGGTCGTCCGCATGCTCATCGAGCGCGGCGTGATCGTCGGCGAGGGTGACCGCTGGGTCGCCACGGAGGATGTCGCCTCCGTGGAGATCCCGGAGACCCTGCACGGCCTGCTGCTGGCGCGGATCGATCAGCTGCCGGACGCCGCGAAGAAGAGCCTCCGGATCGCCGCGGTCATCGGAAGGCAGTTCCCGGTGCGGGTCCTGGAGCGCGTGATCGGAGCCGCGAGATGACCGCCGAGACCCAGGTCGACACCCTCGAGGCCAAGGGCCTCATCCGCCTCGCGACAGTCCAGCCCGAGATCGAGTACCTGTTCCGTCACGCCCTCGTGCAGGACGCGGCCTACGGGTCGCTGCTGAAGCAGGAGCGCCGTGGGCTCCACGCCCAGGTCGGCGAGGCGCTCGAGGAGCTGTACCCGGACCGGCGCGAGGAGCTCGCGGCGGTGCTGGCCATGCACTTCGAGCAGGCCGGCGAGACGGACAAGGCGATCGACTACCTCGTCGCCGCCGGCCATTACGGGGCCAAGCGCAACGCGATCCGCGAGGCCTACGACGCATTCGATCGGGCGGCGGCGCTGCTCCCGTCGCGCGATGTCGCCCGAGACCCCGCCATGCGCCGCCGCGACGCCGAGATCCGCCTCGGGAAGGTCGCCGCCGGCTTCAGCTTCCTTCCGGCCGAGGAGATCAACGCCGGGCTCGACGCCCTCGTCCCGGATATCGAGGCAACCGGTGACGACCAGCTCGCGGCCAAGGTCTACGAGCTGATCGCCATGACGCGACTGCAGACCGGCGAGGATCCCAACAGCCCGCCGGTCAAGCGGTCGCTCGAGCGGATGCACGAGATCGGTGAGCGCCTCGGGGATCCTTCGCTCCAGGCGCTCCCGATGGCGATCGTGGGCATGAACAACGTCTTCGCCGGCTCCGTGAGGGAGGGCGTGGCACAGCTCTCGGAAGCGCTGCCGCAGCTCGGCGACGGCCCCGGCTCCATCGCGATCGCGTTCGCACGAGGCGCGCTTGCCGTCGGGCTGGCGACGCTCGGCGAGTTCGACGCGGCCGCCGAGGCGGCGCGAACGGCGACGGAGATCGCCGAGCGGGGCGACGTGATCGCACAGCTCGACGCCAAGATCATGGATTCGATGGTCCGGTCGCTGCGCGGGGACCTCGAGAGCGCGATGCCGCTCGCGCGGGAGTGCGTCGACCTCGCTGAGGGCACCGGCGCGGCCGCGTGCGTCATGGCGAGCTCGTGGGTCCTCGGCGACGCGTTCCATCGCCTGGGCGAGTTCGCGCAGGCGCGCGACATCCTGGCTCGGGGCGCGGAGGTGTCCGACGTCGTCGACCGGAAGGTCTGGCGGCCGACGCTGCACGCCTGGCTCCGGACTTCGGCGGCTGCGCTCGAGGGAACGGACGCCGACCTCGATGAGGCGCTCGAGACGGCGCGGTCCATCGGCAATCGCGGGGGCGAGGCGGGAATCCTCGTGAAGCGCGCTGAGGTCGCGGCGCGGGGCGGCGACATCGATGCCGCGGCCCGCGACTACGAGGCCAGCACCGAGATCTACGAGGCCGAGGGGGCGCGACCGCTCCTCGCGCGCGCGCTCCGCGACTGGGGGGAGGCCCTCCGGTCGGCCGGCCGCCCGGACGAGGCCACGCCGCTGCTCCGGCGCGCGCTGGCACTCCTCGAGGAGCTCGGCATCGATCGCGAGGCCGCGGCGGTGCGGACGTCGCTGTCGCTCGGGTCGACGACCCTCAGGCTCGACTGACGCCGGCCCCTGCCGGGCACGCGGCTGGTGGCCGGGCCCGGTTTTACTGCGCGATCAGGTCGAGCGCCTGCTCGCTCCCCGCGATGCCGCTCATCGCGAAGACGTAGTGCACGGGATCGGAGGTCGGCGCGGTCGCGCCCTTGAGCTCGTTCGGGGCCAGCTTGACGTTGACGTAGTAGGTGCCGGCCGCCGGCGCGGTGAACGTCACGGAGACCGTGCCGCTCGCCGCATCGGTCGAGGTCTGCGTGAACGTCGCCTTGACGCCGCCGTTGCAGCCGGATCGATAGACGTTGCTGCTCGAAGCGAGCCCGAACAGCGTCGCGAAGTTCCCGGTGGTGATCGACTGGTCCACCGTGACGGTGTTGCTGCCCTCGACGGCCGGGACAGCGATCCAGTACGAGAACGTCCCGACGCCCAGCGAGTTGACCTTGTCCTTCTTCACGGAGTAGCCGATCTCGGACAACGTCGGCGCCGTGCCGGCGCTGAACGTGGAGCACGAGGCTCCAGCAGAAAGCTGGACGGACGGAGCGGGAAGGTTCGTGAGGTCGAAGCTCGCCGTGGCGTCGCCCGCGGTCGCGACCAGCTGATAGGTGCCCGGCGTGGCGTTGGCGTGGGCCGTGAGCACCAGGTTGCCATCGGCATCGGTCGTGTACGGACCGGCCTCGACGATCGACGCCGAAGCGCCGGAGTCCGGCCCCGCGAAGGAGACCGTCGCGTTCGGGACCGGGTTGCCCCCGGCGTCGAACACGGTCAGGTCGAGCTGCGTCCCGAAGTCCGTGCCGACCGTCGTCTCCTGCCCGTCGCCGGCGTTGACTGTGACGATCGCCGGCAGCGCGGCCGCGTCGTCATTGCGCAACGTGCCCACGCCCTGGCCGTCGCCCACCGTGGCGCTCGTGACGTTGGTGACGTTCACGAAGAACGTCTCGTCCGCCTCCGGGGCACTGTCGCCGTTGACGATCACGGAGAAGAGATACGAGCTCTCGCCCTCCGGGATCGACTGCCCGGTCAGCGACTGCGGGAAGTAGTCGCCGTCGTCGACCGTCGCGGTGTCGTCCGCTGTGGCGATGTCGAACGTGACGCCGCCGGCCGGGGCGGGCGACGAGATGGTGACGGTGAAGTCGTAGAGCTGCGAGCCGCTCGACTCGCTGTGCGACACGTCGTCGATCGAGAGGAGCATGCCGCCGGAGCCGCGCGGGTTGGGCGTGCCGGCCGTGAAGTCGGCCGCGTTGCTGTCGGTGTCGACCGCGCCCTCGCCGTTGCGAAGCGCCGCGGTGGTGGCGGTCAGCGTCGGTGCCGCGCCGGCGCCCTCGAAGAAATCGGCGCCACCCGTGCCCGTGCCGTAGCCCACGAGGTCGACGATCTTCGCCAGCTGCGAGACGTCGCAGGGCGTCGAGAAGCCGTTGCAGCCCAGGCCGGCAGTGTCGCTCACGAGCGCCACCTTGCCGGCGCCGGTGGTCAGCGCGATCGGCGAAGCGTCCATGACGTCGGGATCGGACAGCGCGTCGCCGCACGGGAAGCCACCGCAGCCGAAGCCGGGGCTCTCCTTTACCAGGAGGTACTGGCCCGGACCGAGCGCAATCGACGGCAGCGGGGTGAGGGTCGTGCTGCTCGAACCGAACAGGCCGGCCGACACCGCGCCTGTGTACTGGAGGGACCAGCCTGCGAGGGACTGGCTCGCCGCGCCGCGGTTGTACAGCTCGATGAAGTCGGCCTGGTAGGTCGCCCCGGTCACGCCACCGCCGCTGTAGACCTGGCTGATCACGACAGTGGAGCTCGCGGCCGCCGCGGCATGCGGCGAGGCGCCCACAAGTCCCAGGCCCATGAAGGTCGCCATCACGGCGACCAGCCCTCTGGATGCGATGCGTGGCACTGGACCGGCCCTCCTCAAGAGTCCCGGCGGACCCTGCGACACAGGTACGACTCGATGAGATGGGGATGACCCCTTCGGCAGTCTCCCGGTGACCCAAGTCGGTGCGCCACTGACCCGGAGGTACCAGGGGTCACCCGTCGAGCAGTCAGCTGATGGCGGCGGCCGGCCCCTGCGGACCCCTCCCGGCGCGCCTCAACCGCACCCATCCGGCAGCGCCATCGAGGAAGCGGGCATCCAAAGACCGGTGCGCCCGTGCGCCACGACTTTGCGTCGCGGCGGTATCCAGAAGGTGGATCGCGCGGTTGCCCCGCTCGGCGGCGAGGCGTCGCCGGTCGGCCTAGCCCTTGCGCTCGAGGATCGGTCGGGCGACGTCCGGGCGGTCGACGACGAAGGCGAACATCGCCCGATCGCCCCATCGACCAAGGAACAGGTGGCCGTGGATGTTCACGCCCGCGTCCGCCAGCTCGCGCGCGATCCGGGCCATGCCGCCGGGCTTGTCGTCGACCTCGGCGATGATCGACTCGCCCTCGACGTACGTGTAGTCGCCCTCGTCGAGGACCTGCTTGGTTGTCGCGTCGTCCGCCGTCGTCATGATCACGTGGCCGCTGTCGCCGAGCCCACCGCCGCCGATCGCGCGCAGGTCCACGCCGCGCGCGGCGAGCGCCTCGGCGAGGATCGCCATGGCGCCCGGGGTGTTCTTCAGCTGGACGACGAACTGGTTGGCCATCGCGCGCATCGTACCCGGGCGCCCCGGCCGTGTACCCGTGCGCCCTCGCGCGAGCAGCTACGCCTGGACGAAGCTTCCCTCCTCGGGACGTCCCGCCAGGAACGCCTGCTCCACGGCAGCGGTGAGTCGCGGGCCGCTGGGCGCGCCGACGAGCGGCGTGATCCCGTGCGGTCCGGCGATCTCGATCCAGTCGGGCTCGATGCCGGACGCCGAGAGCACGACCGGGATGTCGGGATGGATCTCCCGCAGCCCTTCGATGAGGCCCTTGGCGCCATCGGGCTCACCCGTCGCCCAGGCGTCGTACACGTATCGTGGTTGACCACGAGCACTCGAGTCATGGCCCACCTCCCGTTGCTTTCGGGCAGCCTCTCCCTGCCCGATCGAGGCGGCCAGTGCCAAGCGGCATGCACCGCGCGCGCCATTGTCGCGACCGGCCATCGGAACGGGCTACTGTGCGGGCGATGAATCGCTCGTCCTCGGCGCGGGGTCCGCGGCTGCACGCGGAGGCATCCGAGCTGCCGGCCCCCGTCGCCGCCGCGCTCGCCGCGACGCAGACCAGCGCGCCCGCGGGCGAGGCGGGTGAGGTCACGGTCGATGGCACGACGTGGCCGACGACGTCGTGGGGCACCCGCACCGATCCGCCGGTCCTCCTCGTCCATGGCGTGACCTCGAATGCGGGGATCTGGTGGCGAGTCGGGCCGGCACTGGCCGAGGCCGGGCTGCGGGTGATTGCGGTCGACATGCCCGGCCACGGGCGAACGGCGAAGGCGCCGAGGTCGCACCTGTTCGCGGATACGGCCGCGGAGCTCGCCGCCTTCGTCCGGGCGGCAGGACTCGATCGACCCGACCTGGCCGTCGTCGGGCATTCCTGGGGCGGCATGGTGACCGCGCACCTGCCGGCCGCGGGCCTTCGACCCCGGACGCTGGTGCTCCTGGATCCGCCCGTGCTGACCCTCGGCCGCCTCAAGGCGCTCACCGAGGAACCGACCGAGCGCGACTACCCGACCCTCGAGGAGGCGGTCGCGGCGGTACGCGCCGCGAATCCCACCTGGGCCGAGGGCGACGTCAGGGCCAAGGCGCAGGCCCTCACGGAGTTCAGCCCGCAGCTCGTCCTGGATGTCCTGCTCAAGAACGGCGACTGGGACGGCGGCATGTCTGCACTGCGTGACCCGAATGCGCGCGGGGTCGACGTCTGGCTCATCCGCGGCGACTGGGAGACCGGCGGCTTCATTCCGGACTTCAAGCTGCCGGCGATCGAGCGCCAGCTCGGCCCGGACCATGTCGTGACGATCGCGGGAGGCCCGCACTCACCGCAGCGCACCCACCCGGCGGCGACGATCCTCGCCATCCTCCGCGCGATCGGACTGGTAACGCTCGCCGGTCAGGTCATCGAGCCGGCGGTCAGATCCAACCGCGCGCACGGCCGGTGATCCTCTGCTCCACTTCGTCCCGCAACATGCCGAGTCGCTGCGCGTCATGTCGATCGAAGGAGGGCGGTAGGTGGTACCTGGACGCGGACTTGCCCCGGCTGTTCTGGTCGCGCTGATCTCGTTCGTGGCGGGCTGCGCGGGTTCGCCGGGGATCACCGGGTCCCCTGGCCCGACACCCGCGGGAACCGTGCCGATCGCGGAGCCCTCGACGACGGCGATCGGGGGCGTCGCCACGCCGAAGGCCACCCAGCCGGGCTGGCGGGTTGCCGGGACGGTCGAGTGGGGCGGCACGCTCGTGGCCTTCGATGCCGGGTACGTGATCACCGGCATCGGCCGCGAGGTCTCCTTCTCACCGGACGGGCATGACTGGCAGCTCGTCGTGCTGCCGTGGACCACCGGCACGAGCAACGGCGCCGAGATGGATGCGCGGATCCTCACGATCGGCGCAGCGGGCCGGTACGCCGTGGCCGTCGGCTACGCGGACAAGAAGCCCTGTGAGCCCTCCTCCGGCGATGGTGGAGCGCCGCCGTGCGGGCGTCGCCCGGTGTCTTGGGTCACGGAGAACGGCATCGACTGGGTGGCCAGCGAGGCGGACGACATCGCCGTCGAGGCCTTTTCCTACCAGGGGTTCGAGCGCATCTGGCCGGTCGACGGCGGCTGGGATGCCGCGCTCGGCCAGGAATTGATCCTCCCCGACGCGTCAGCGCTCGCGCACTCCGACGATGGCCTCCATTGGCGTGCGCTGGCGCCTGTCCCCGGTTCGGCCACAGGAGACGCGCCTGCGGAACACGTCGGCGGCGTCGGCTCAACAGACGGGCGGCGCATCATCTGGACGTTCGACGAGGCGGACAACATGGTCCGGCTGTGGCGATCGGAAGGCAATGCGTGGACCGTCCTCCAGGACGTTGGCCCGGAAGTCACGATCACCGCGAGCCTCGGCCCGTCTGCGCCGGGCCAGCCGTGGCTCATTGGCGGCTCCCAGTGGGGCGACGATTCGCCGCGCCTGTGGGTCTCGGCTGACGGCATCGACTTCGAGGAGGCCGCGCTCCCGCGTGCATCCGAGACGGGCGCCGGGATCAGGTCGTTGGTGCGATGGCAGGGGCGGTATCTGGCTCTCGCCGGCGACGGCTACAGACCGGCGGCAATCTGGTCGAGTGCCGACGGCGAAGAATGGGCCCTGGAACCAACGATGACGGAGGGCTGGCCGTACATCGAACAGCTGGTCGTTGCTCCGTCGAACCTGGCAGCGGTCCTCGGGTCCGGTCCGGATGGGGACGATCCGTATGGCCGAACCCTTCTGCTGCGCGAGTGATCGGGCAGCTCCTTCAACCGACCGACTCCGGTGACGTCGTCACGGGTCGTCTGGAGACGTAGCCAATCATGGCACCGACTGCGATGGCCAGGAGCTGGAGACCGCCGACCGTTTCGGTGAAGATCGCTCTCGGTAGTGCGACCTCGAAGACGCGGCGCATCTCATCGAACATCACCGTCACCACGAGCGCGGCGACGACGTCCGCCGCAAGGGCGAACCCGACGAGCAGCACGACCTCGGCCCCCCGGCGAAGCGTGCGACCGGGGAAGAAGCTCAGGACCGCCGTCCCGGCCAACGTCAGCGCAACCGCCGGCAGATGGTCCCGAACCAGGGTATGGACTCCAACCGAATACGCGCGGGACGCGCCGACCCACCCGATCATCAAGCCGAGCGCCGCGAGGTTCGCCAGCGCGATGACCATTGGCGGAAGCGCCAGACGCGTGATCACCTCAAGCCTCAGTCAGCGATGAAGCGCAGCAGGCTCGAGGGAGGTTCTCCATGCAGACCCGGTCGTTTCCCTCCACCCCCGATGCCCGCTCGCCGGCGGGTGCCGAGGTCCGGTACCTGATGGAAGGCGAGACGGCAACTTGATCCACTCCACCGTTCGGCGAATGGCGTTCGTCGCGCTACGGCCCAACGCCCAGGTTCCCAAAGAGCAGCGCTCCGGTTTCCTCGTCGATCACCAGCAGGTTCGTGGCGGACACGAGCGGGCAGACCGGCTCGCTGCAGCCACCGGCGGGATAACGCCCAGTGAGATCGACGCGCCAAGCGGTACGACCTTGTCGCACGGCAAAGTCGCGGGCCGCTTCGTCCGTAAACCCCCCTGCTGGATTGTCCGGGTAGACGTCGGCCGCCCGTCCAAATCGCGGCTCGCCGACGATCGCAATCGGTTCCTCCAGCGACGTCAGCATCCAGGCCGCTGCGACCGCATCAGCGGCCGATCCGACGCGTCCGAACGTGGGGCTCCCCGGGTCCGGTGTCCAACCCGCTGATGTTCCCGAGCAGCCAGCGATGACGACGCTCAACAGCAGAGCACGGGCTCCGAGCATCCGATCATGCTCAAGGTTCATGTGGCCAACCTCAGTCAGCGCGACGACACGCGTCGGAGATCGATCGCGCGGCGGTAGGCGTCCAGATAGGCAGGGGCGGAAGAGGAGCGCCAGTCGAAGTCCACCGACATGCCTCGGTCGAGGAGGGCGTTCCAGGTGGCGCCGGCCGCGGAGCGGTGGCGGTCGAAGCGCAGGCACGCGTCCACGAGCGCCTGCGGGTCCTCGCCCTCGAAGACGAAGCCGGTGCCGGTGCCGGGGTTGGCGTCCTCGTCGATGACGGTGTCCTTCAGGCCGCCCGTCGCGCGGACGATCGGTGGCGTGCCGTAGCGGAGCGCGATCATCTGGCCGGTCCCGCAGGGCTCGAATCGGGATGGCATCACGAAGCCGTCGGAGCCGGCGTACATGCGGCGCGCGAGGTCGCGATCGAAACGGTCGACCAGCGCGATCCGACCCCGGCCCTTCGGCGAGCCGGCGAGCAAGCGCAGCGGCGCCACGACCTCGGGACTGCCGGTCCCGAGGATCGCCAGCCGGAAGCCCCGAAGGAGCAGCGACGGCGCGGCCGACGCCAGCAGGTCGAAGCCCTTCTGGCGATCGAGGCGCCCGATCATCGCGAGGACCGGCCGGTCGTCCGACGCGTCGAGGTCGAGCTCCTCGAGGAGGCCGCGGCGGCACGCGGCCTTCGCGTAGCGATTCTCGCGGGAGTAGCCCGCCGGCAGCGCAGCGTCGGTCGCCGGGTCCCAGAGGTCCGTATCGAGGCCGTTGAGGATCCCGAAGAATCGGTCGCCCTTTGCGCGCAGGTCCCCGTCGAGCCCCATCCCGAACTCCGGCGTCAGCGCTTCGGCCGCGAAGCCGGGGCTCACGGTGTTGACGAGGTCCGCCCGCGTGATGCCCGCGCGGAGGAGGTCGATACCGTCGCGCGGGCGCACGCCGGCCAGCGCGTCCGCGGGGAGCCCGAGCTCGTGCACGTTCGAGGTCGGGGTCCAGCCGTGGTAGGCGAGGTTGTGCACGGTCAGCAGCAGCGCCGCGGTGCTGATCGCGGGGTCGTCGCGATAGACGGTTTCGCGGAGGAGCGCGGCGGGGGCCGCGTGCCAGTCGTGGATGTGGATGACGTCGGGTGACGTGCCGCTCGATCCCCCACCCCGGAGGTGCTCCAGGGCTGCCCGGCACAGGAGCGCGAACCGCCAGGCGTTGTCGGGATGGTCGCCGCCGCCCGGCGGGCCGTACATGCCGTCGCGGTCGAACGCCGCGGGGTGATCGACCAGGTGCAGCCGATACCCGTGCGTTTCAGAAATCAGGAGGCGCAGGTCGGTCGAACCTGAGCGGGCCAGCGGATCCGGAACCTTGAGGGCAACGGACCGCGCGCCGGGCGGCACCGGCAAGTCCCGGTAGTTCGGGATGTAGACGTCGACGAGATCGGCGATGCCGTCGGGCGCACCCAGTGCGCACTGGGCGAGCGAGCGGGCCAGCGCGTCCACGACGTCCGCGAGACCGCCGGTCTTGGCCCACGGCTCGCACTCCGCGGCGATGAAGGCGACCCGCATCGGCTCCGTCGGCGACGTGCTCGGCATCGCCGGGAGCATACGGCGCTCGCAGAAGCGCGCCGACGGAGCGCGCCGACGGAGCGCGCCTGCCGAGCGGCGGGCGCAGCGATCTCCCACAGAGAACTTTTCGATGGGAAGCACCTCCGCGTCAGGCTCGAAGGTCCTCTCGACGCTGATTCGGTTCTCTCCCAGAGATGAAACCGCGTCGAACGGCGGGCGGCCGGGGCCCGATAGCCCGGTGAGGCCCAGATTGTTCTCTCCCAGAGATGAAACCGCGTCGAACGGCCGCCGGCCGGGCGCGATCGCCCCGGTGAGGCCCAGATTGTTCTCTCCCAGAGATGAAACCGCGTCGAACGGCCGCCGGCCGGGCGCCGGCCGGGCCGGATGCCCACGTTCGCTGCAGATCTGTTCTCTGCCAGCGATGGAACCTCGTCGATGGGCCGCCGGCCGGGCGCGATGCCCCTGTTCGCCGCGGATTCGTCTCTCCCAGAGATACGTGGCCCCCGAACTGCCCGCATCGGGGCACGGGGCGCTCCAGCCAGGGGACCCGCCGCGGGGACCAGGCGGGTAAGCCAACGTTGCTAAACCGGTTTACACGATGTCGGAGCGGCCGATATGCTCCGCCGGATGGAGCCCACCGTGCGCATCCCCTCGGCCGCGCCGAGCCACGTCCGCGTGCCCCCGGAGCTGGAGGGATTGCGGCGTCTCGCCTACAACCTCTACTGGACCTGGCACCCGCGCGCGAAGGGCCTGTTCGCGCGGATCAACAGCGCCGCCTGGGCACGGACCCACAGCCCGATCCCCGTCCTTGCCGGCATGGTCGACTGGCCGGCGCTCCTGGACAACCCCGACTTCATGGTCGAGGCGCAGCGGGTCATCGCGGACTTCGACCGCTACCTCGCCAACGGCGCGGACCACTGGTTCCATCGCAGGCACGCCCACCAGCTCGAGGGCCCGATCGCGTACTTCTGCGCGGAGTACGGCCTGCACGAGTCGCTCGGCATCTACTCCGGCGGCCTGGGGGTGCTCGCGGGCGACCACATGAAATCGGCGAGCGACATGGCGCTGCCGCTGGTCGGCGTCGGGCTGCTCTACCGCAACGGCTACTTCCGCCAGACGATCGATGCGGACGGCCACCAGGAGCACCGCTACCCGGACTACGACCCGTCCCGACTGCCGATCACGCGCGCGCTCGGGCGCGAGGGCGACCCGCTCACGGTCACGGTGGAGCTGCCCGGCCGCGACGTGAAGGTCGACGTCTGGACCGTGCAGGTCGGGCGGGTGCCGGTCCTCCTGCTCGACACGGACAACCCGGTCAACGACCCTGCCGACCGCCCGATCACCCACATCCTGTACGTCCGCGGGCGCGAGATGCGGCTGCACCAGGAGCTCATCCTCGGCATCGGCGGCGTGCGGGCGCTGCGCGCGCTCGGCATCGACCCGGCGGCGTGGCACCTCAACGAGGGCCACTCGGCGTTCCTGCTCGCGGAGCGCGCGCGGGAGCTCGTCGCGGCCGGCGGCGACGACCTCGAATCCGCCTTCGAGAAGGTCTCCCTCAACAGCGTCTTCACGATCCACACGCCCGTCTCCGCGGGCAACGAGCGGTTCGAGGCGGACCTCGTGCGCCGCGTCGCCGGCCCGATCCTCGATGGCGACGGCCGGCCCGGCACCGGCGGCGTGTCGGTCGAGCGGGTGCTGGAGATCGGGCGCGGCACGGACAACGACGAGAACCAGTTCGACATGACCGCCTTCAGCCTGCGGCTGACGAACGGCTCGAACGCCGTCTCGAAGCTCCACGCCGTCACGGCGAACAGCACGTGGCAGGGCGTCCCGAAGCACGAGATCCTCGCCATCACGAACGGCATCCACACCCCGACGTGGGTCGGGGGGCCCATCCGCGAGCTGTACGAGCGGTATCTCGATGCCGACCTCGACGATCTCGATAACGCCACCGAGGCGGGGCGCTGGTGGGAGCGGCTGGACCGCATCCCGCCGGTCGAGCTGTGGGAGGCGCACCTGCGCCAGAAGCGCGAGCTCGCGGTCTTCGCCCGCGGCCGGCTGCGGATCCAGTTCGCACGCCACGGGGAGGCGCCGCGGGCGCTGCAGCAGCTCGCGGATGCTCTCGACCCGGAGGCGCTCACGATCGGCTTCGCCCGGCGCTTCGCGACCTACAAGCGGGCCGGGATGATCTTCACGGACAAGGATCGCCTCGCGCGCCTCCTCGGCGACGAGCAGCGGCCCGTCCAGCTTGTGTTCGCGGGCAAGGCCCACCCGGCGGACCGGCCGGGCCAGTCCGTCATCCAGGAGATCTTCGGGCGGACCCGCGCGCCGGAGTTCCGCGGTCGCGTCTTCATCCTCGAGGACTACGACATGCGGATCGGGCGGTTCCTGGTCCAGGGTGTCGACGTCTGGCTCAACAACCCGCGGCGGCCGCTGGAGGCATCGGGGACCTCCGGGATGAAGGCCGCGGCGAACGGCGTCGTCAACCTCTCGGTCCTCGACGGCTGGTGGGACGAGGGCTGGGACGAGGTCAACGGCTGGGCCATAGGAGGCCGCGAGCAGCTCGCGGATGAGGCGGCCCAGGACTGGAACGACGCGATGGACCTCTACCGGATCCTCGAGAACGAGGTGGTGCCGCAGTACTACGAGCGCGACGCCGGGAAACCGCCGGCGCAGTGGCTGGAGCGGATGCGGAAGTCGATCTCCAGCACGCTCTGGCAGTTCTCGACGACACGGATGCTGCACGAGTACGCCGAGCGGCTGTACCTGCCGGCGGCGGGGATCGAGGTCAAGGCCCCGGAGCGTGCGGAGGCCGAGGCCAAGTCCGCATGACGGCGCGAATCTCGCTCGCGCTGACGCTCCACAACCACCAGCCGATCGGGAACTTCGGGTGGGTCTTCCAGGAGGTCTTCGAGAAGGCCTACGCGCCGATGGTCGAGGCGCTCGGGCGGCACCCGACGGTGCGCGTCGGGCTGCACTACTCCGGGCCGCTGCTCGAGTGGCTCCGCGCGGAGCGACCGGCGTTCGTGCGGGACCTGCGAGCGCTGGTGGAGCGGGGCCAGGTCGAGGTGCTGGG
>DASTIE010000210.1:0-2366 GCA_035717865.1 Candidatus Limnocylindrales bacterium | reverse complement strand
GGCGGCCTACGCGCTGTCCGGCACCGTCTCGGCCTCTGAACAGCGCATGTAGGTGTGGTACCGGGGGAGGGATTCGAACCCTCACGGGGTTACCCCCAATCGATTTTGAATCGATCGCGGCTGCCGTTACGCCACCCCGGCACGACCGCGAATCCTACTCGCCCGCAACGTCGTTGCTGGACGCGCGACCCATTCTCTGGGAGCGAAGATTCCTCGCCGAAACGGCCGGTTGATGGTGCCCCGGGCCCGTTCGGCCTCGAATTATCTCCAGCAGAGAACAATTCCTCGCCGAAACGGCTGGTTGATGGTGCCCCGGGCCCGTTCGGCCTCGAATTATCTCCAGCAGAGAAACACGTCGCGCGCTGTGGCGCTTGGCGGGGCCAGGTGCCTCGACGCGAACCCCTTCTAGCGAGGGATGGAAGGCGCCAGCTCGTGACTCCCGGGAACCGGTCAGCGGCGGGTGTCGTCTGGCGGGGGACCGATGCTAGACTCGCGGCCGCTTCCACTCGCCGTCCGGAGGACACCCCCGAGCGTGGAGGACCTTCGCCCGACGACGGTCACCGAAGACCCCGTCCAGCGCCGAGACCTGATCCTGCTCGAGCGCGCGCGGGACGGCGATCTCAGTGCCTTCAACGACCTCGTCGTCGTCTACCAGGACATGCTGTTCGCGCTCGTCGTGCGCATGGTTCCGGACCGCGACCAGGCTTCGGACGCCGTGCAGGAGGCGTTCTTCAGCGCCTACAGAAACATGGCGGGATTCCGCGGCGGCAGCGTGAAGTCGTGGCTCAGCCGGATCGCGATCAACGCCGCGATGGACGCCCAGCGCCTCAAGAAGCGCCGGCCCGCGGACCCCTACCCGGAGCTCGAGGACGACACCTGGCAGCCCCCGGCTGACGCCTCCGCCGACCCCGTCACGACCTCGCTCATGACCGAGCGACATCGCGCGCTGAGCGGCGCCCTGGCGAAGATCACGAACGACCAGCGCACGGCGATCGTGCTGTACGACGTGGAGGGCTACGACTACGCCGAGATCGCGGAGATCACCGCCGTCTCCGTCGGCACCGTGAAGTCGCGAATCCACCGCGGCCGGCTCGCGCTGCGCGGCCTCCTGCAGGATCGAATGGACCTCTTCCGTGGCTGATCGAGAGATGGAGCAGGACGACCCGCGGCTCGTCGCGGCCGCCCGCCACGCGCTGCACGACGAGGAGCTGGTCGCGGCCTTCGCGGTCGACGGCGAGGCTGCCGAGGATCCCCCGCGCGCCCGCGCGCTGATCGAGCGTTGCGTGACCTGCCGCGACCTCCACGCCGACCTCGTCGCCATCGGCTCGACGATCAGGGCGGCCGGCACCGCGGAGGCCGTTGCCGCGGTCCGCGTAGCGCCGCGCGACTTCCGCCTCAGCGCATCCGACGCCGTTCGCCTGCGCGGCGGCAACGTCCTGCAGCGGGTGGCCGCTCGGCTGAGCGACGCGATCCCGACGCTCGGGCGGCCGGTCGGCGCGAGCCTGGCCGCGCTCGGCGTCGTCGGCCTCCTGGTCGCGACCATGGCGGTCGCGCCGCTGGGCTCCCCGGCGGCGATGTCCACCGAAGGCAGCGGGGACGGCGCGGCCGCTCCCGGCGCGACGGCCGCTCCCGCCGCCACGCAGGGGACCGTCCCAGGCGCTGCGGCGGGCCCGAGCTTCGAGGTGACCGCGGGCAATCAATCGCTGAGCACGCCGCCCGGCGATCGTGCGGCGTACGGGCCGCAATCGTCGGCCGGTGACACGGGCGGCGAAGGCCCCGCAGCGCGGGACGGTCGCGGCTCGGGCCCCGGCCTGGTGGCGCTGCTGTTCGCAGGTTCGGTCGCGCTCCTGGTCGCCGGCGCCGGGTTGCTCGTGCTCGCCACCCGGCGGACCCGCCGCGCCGCGGCACGAACGGCCAGGCGAACCTAGGTATTGCCGCGACGGAACCGATCCCCGCCGGAGATCGTCTCAGCGCCGAGATGCACCATCCCGCAAAGGCCGATCACGCCGGCCACGACGTCCTCCTCGTCGCCGGCCACGCCGCCGGCGACCTCTCGAACCTCGATACCGCCGCGGCCGCCGCTCTCCTCGCGAGCTGCACCGAGTGCGCCGAGCTCCACCGCGACCTCGCCGCCATTGCCGCCACCACCCGCAGCCTTTCGGGACTCGCTGGAGCCCCCCGCGACTTCCGCATCACCGCGGACCAGGCGACACGCCTGCGCAGCGGGAGCTGGCTCCGGGCCCTCCTTCGACCGTTCGCCTCCTCTCGCTCCGCAACGGGATCGCTGGCCGCCGCGTTCACCTCCGCCGGCGTTGCCGGATTGCTGGTCGCGGCATTCGTTCCGACGCTGCTCGGCGGCGCCGCAT
>DASTIE010000209.1:0-11627 GCA_035717865.1 Candidatus Limnocylindrales bacterium | reverse complement strand
CCGAGGTGGTCGGTCGATTCGCAGATCGGGCCGTCCACGCGCGCCGGCTCGAGGCCGGCCTCGGCGATCCGGGTGGTGCCTGCGCGGCTGCGGGTGCGAGCCTCGACCGTGCGACCGAGCGACGTCAGCGCCGTGATCTCGTGCCACGCCTCGTACAGCGCCGGGCGGATCAGCTCCGTCATGCCCGTGTCGAGCACGATCTGGCGGCCGCCACGCTCGCGCACGTGCAGCACCCGCGCGACCAGGTACCCGGCGCGGGCAACGAGGGCGCGCCCCGGCTCGATCGCGAGCCGGCCCGGGCGTCGATCCGCGGGCAGCGCGTCGAGCAGGGCCGGCAGCTCCCGCGGGAATCGCTCGGGATCCGGAGCGTCCTCGCCCAGTGGCAGGACCGGGAATCCGCCTCCCACATCGAGCGTGTCGAACGCCGGCCGCGTTCCGCCGACCAGCGCGAGGAGCGCGAGCCCGCGGCGAACCGCGTCGCGCCAGGCGTCCACGGCCCGGAGCTGCGAGCCGACGTGCAGCTGGATCCCCCGTGGCAAGAGGCCGGAGGCGCCGCTCACCACCTCGACCGCGGCGGACAGCTCGTCCGCCGTCATCCCGAACTTGGAGCTGCCGGACCCGACCGCCAGCTCGCGGCGCGTCTCCGGCGCGACCTCGGGGTTGAGCCGAAAAAGGATGTCGAGGGTCGCGCCCCCGCGAAGCCGCCGGCCCGCGATCCCGATCAACGCCTCGACCTCGTCCACCGACTCGAGGGCCAGCCAGCGCAGCGGCTCACCACGGGTCGATGCGTCGCACGCGGCGCGAAGGTCCGCGTCCGTCTTGCCGACGCCCTCCAGCGTGATCCGGTCGTTCGGGATGCCGGCACGGGTGGCGACCGCCCACTCGCCGCGCGAGACCACGTTGGCGCCGAAGCCGAGCGCCGCCACGCGCGCGACGATCGGCGCGACGTCGTTCGCCTTGACCGAGAAGGCGCGCAACCACGGGTCGGGGAACGCCGCGCGAACCGCCCGAGCACTGGCCTCGAGGGTCGCCTGGTCGGTGACCTGGACGGGCGTGCCGAATCTCGCTCCCGCGGCCCGCAGCGCCGCCGCGATGGCTGGGAGCCGGTCCTCCTCGCGGGCCGCCGCGCCGCTCAGGTGATGATCCGGCGGCCCCGATCGAGCATGCTCAGGATGATCGAGACGATGCTGATCACGATCGAGCCGAGCAGCGCGCCGATGAACGAGTCCGCGGTGAAGCTCGGCGGGAAGCCACCGATCGTGAAGTCGATGTCGACCTGCTCAGCGAGCCACGCCACGAGCAGGAGCAGCAGCGCGTTCAGCACGAACGAGAAGAGCCCCACCGTCATGAGCGTGATCGGGAAGGACAGGACCTTGAGGATCGGCTTCACGTAGGCGTTGATCAGGGCCAGGATCAGCGCGACCACCACGACGTGCCACCAGTTGCCCTCGAGCTTGAGCAGGTTGTCGGCGGCGGGGAAGGCGATCTGCGGCACGAGCAGCACCGCGACGTAGACGCCGATGGCATTGACGATGATCTTGACGAGCAGGTCGACCACGACATCTCCCTCGACAGGGCCGGCGCATCCACCGGCCGGTCGATGATGGCAGAGCAGCCGGGTCCTCGGGAAGGAGGGCTCCGGTATGCTCCTCGGCGATGACCTCTCCGCAGAAGATGAACGCGCTGCCCGTCCGGCGCGCGTCGCTGGTGGTGGCGGCCGGCGACGGGCCGGGGTGCTGACGGCGGGTCTCACTCGCCCTTCGCGGAGGACCTCACCAACCCGATCGACGCCTGACGGCATCCCCGCAACCGCATGGCGCCGACTCCACTAGTGGACGTCTGGATCGCCGCCGCGGCGTTCGTCGTCGCGTACGCCCTGATCGCGCTCGAGCGCGTGGACCGAACCCTCGTCGCCCTTTTCGCCGGCCTGGGCATGGTTGCGCTCGGGGTCATCGACCAGCACGAGGCGTTCGAGGCGATCGACCTCAACGTCATCTTCCTGCTCGCCGGGATGATGGTCATCGCCTCGATCCTCGGGAAGACCGGCTTCTTCGAATGGCTGGCCATCCGTTCCGTCCGGCTGTCGCGCGGTGAGCCGCTCCGACTCCTCCTGATCCTGGCCGCCGTGACGGCCGTGCTGTCGGCGTTCCTCGACAACGTCACCACCGTCGTCCTGATGACGCCGATCACGCTGTCCGTGGCATCGCGCCTCGGCGTGTCGCCGGTTCCCTACCTGATCTCCCAGATCCTGGCGTCGAACATCGGCGGCACGGCGACCCTCATCGGCGACCCGCCGAACATCATGATCGGCTCCGCGGCGGGCCTCGATTTCGCCGCATTCCTCGTGAACCTCGGACCCGTCACGATCCTCGTCTTCGCGGCGTTCGTGCTCATCATGGTCACCGCCTTCCGAGGGACGCTCCAGGTGCCTGACGCGAGGCGCGAGGCGGCACTGGAGATCACGGAGGAGGGTGCCATCACCGACCGCCGGCTCCTCATCCGAGCGCTGGCCGTCGTCGCGGCGACGATGATCGGATTCCTTGCCCACACCGCGCTCGGGCTCGAGGCAGCCACGGTGGCACTCATGGGAGCGACGGTCCTCATGCTCATCGGCCGGATCGAGCCGCATGAGGCGCTCCGTGAGATCGAGTGGTCGACCCTCTTCTTCTTCGTCGGCCTGTTCGTCCTCGTCGAGGCCGTCGTCCATGTCGGGATCGTCGGCGGCATCGCCGATGCGCTCGCCGACGTCGTCGCAGGCGACGTGGCGGTGGCATCGGTCGGGGTGCTGTGGTTCTCGGCCATCGCGTCGGCCGTCGTGGACAACATCCCGTACACCGCAACCGCGATCCCCGTCGTCCAGCGACTGGTCGACGGCGGCCTGTCCGCGGACGCGCTCTGGTGGTCACTCGCGCTCGGCGCCTGTCTCGGCGGCAACCTCACCATCGTTGGCGCGTCCGCGAACGTCGTCGTCGCGGACATGGCGAAGCGCGCAGGTCGCCCGATCCGGTTCTTCGAGTTCTTCCGCTACGGCGCGGTCGTGGTTGCTGCCTCCCTGGCAATCGCGACCGCATACGTCCTGGTCCGCTACGTGAGCTGATGGATGAACCGCCGCGCCCTCCTCCATCGCGCGCTGGTTCTGTCCCTGCTCAGCATCGTCATCAGCGGGCTCGTCGGCGGGCTCGCGGTCGCGGTCGCGCTGTCCAACGACAGCCTCTCGCTGCTCGGGTTCGGGTTCGACGCGGCCATCGACTCGGCGGCTTCGCTCGCGCTGGTCTGGCGGTTCCGCATCGAGGCCCGGCAGCCGGATCGCGCGCATCGCGTCGAGACGATTGCCGAAGCCGTGGTCGGCGCCGCGCTCCTGGTCCTGGCGGCCTACGTGGCCTTCAACGCCGCTGGAGCCCTGATCCGCGGCGCGCGTCCCGACTCGACGTTCGCCGGAACGGCGCTGCTGGCGGTCTGCGTGGTCATCCTGCCCTTCCTCGCGGTGGCCAAGGCCCGCGTCGCGAAGCGCCTCGGCAGCGGGGCCCTTCGAGCCGACAGCCTGCTGACGGGGATCTCCGTGGTCCTGGCGGTGATCAGCCTCGTCGGGCTGGGGTTGACGGAAGCGCTCGGCTTCTTCTGGGCCGATGCCGTCGGTGCGCTCGCCGTCGCCGCCATCATGGTTCGGGAGGGGATCGCGTCGCTTCGGGCGATTCGGACGGTCGATCCGATCTGAAGGCTCAGATGCGGCCCTCGAGCATCGCCTTGACGCGCGGCCAGTCCTCGACCACCACGGCGTAGTAGTTGGAGTGTCGGAGGGGGCCGTCCGGCATGATCATGTGGTTCCGGAAGGTGCCCTCGAACGTGGCACCGATCGAGAGCAGGGCCGGGTTGGCACTCTCGTTCCGAGAATCGGTCTTGAACTCGACCCGGTTCGCCCCGAGGTCCTCGAAGGCGTGTCGGAGCTGCAGGTACTTCGCCTCCCGGTTGGCGCCGCGCCGCTGCCAAGGAGGCGCGACCCAGGTCCAGCCGATCTCCAGGCGCCGGTGCTCCGGCACGATCGTCAGGAAGCGCGAGCTGCCGATCGGCCGGCCGGTCGATCGATCGATCGTCGCGAAGGGCAGCTCGGTGCCGGCCTGCTGACCGGCGAGCGCCGACTCGATCCAGCCGCGGATGTCCTCGACGGTCTTCGGCCGGGCGAGGGTCCAGCGCCACACGGCCGGCTCCAGCCCGACCTCAGCGAGGCCTTCCGTGTGCTCGAGTGACAGTGGCTCCAGGCGAACGATCGAGCCGTCCAGCGTCACCGGCGCAACCCAGGGCTTGGGCGCGGGGTCGTTACGTGGCAGCGCGGAACCGTGCGGGACCATCCCCGAGATCGTAGCCGCGCGGGTATTCTCGCCGCGCAGGTCCCAGGAGGAGTGCGCCCACATGGTCGGCCCGGCATGACGTCACGCGCCCGTCGAGCTGTCGAGGCGGCGAGCAGCGGCACCGCCACGCCTACGCCGGCTGACCGACGGATCGCCGAGCTGGAGGCGACGCTCGCCGCTGCCGCGGACGCCGCCAGGACGCAGGAGGCCCTCTTCAGGATCGCCGAGCTGGCGAGTGCCGCCGACGACCTCCAGGCCTTCTACCGCGGCATCCACCTGGTCCTGGGCGAGCTCATGTACGCGGAGAACATCTACATCGCGCTCGTCGACGAGACCCGCCGCGAGATCAATTTCGCGTACTACGTCGACACGGTCGACACGGACACGCCGGATCCGCGCGCCTGGGAGCCGTACGGGGCGGGCTACACGAAGGGCATCACCGGCTGGATCGTGCGCAACAGCCGGCCGCTGTTCGCGACGCTTGACCAGCTGCAGCTCCTGGTGCGCTCGGGCGAGCTGGAGCTCGTCGGGGAGCCGTCGCAGGCCTACCTCGGCGTGCCGCTGATCACGGAGGGCCGCACGGTCGGCGTCCTCGCGGTGCAGACCTACCGGGACGACATCGGGTACTCGCACGCCGACGAGCAGCTGCTGCTGTTCGTCGGCCAGCACGTCGCCGGCGCGCTCGAGCGCGCGCGCAGCGCCGCGGAGATCCGGCAACGGAACGCCGAGCTCGCGGTCGTCAACGAGATCGGCAGCGCCCTGGCGCAGCAGCTCGACTTCAACAAGGTCATCGAGGTCGTGGGCGACCGGATTCGCTCGACCTTCGACGTGACGAGCGGCACGATCAGCCTCGTCGACGAGGCGACCGCGATCATGTCGACGCCCTACTCCATGGACGGAACCGTCCGCATCGACTGGCCGGACCGCGACGTCCGGCTCGGGCTGTCCGGCGTCGCGTTCCGGGAACGCAAGCCGGTTCGCGTCAACACCGTGGCCGAGGCGGTCGCGCTGGGGGCGCTCTTCCTCGGCGAGGATGGCACGGTCCACGACGCATCCCCGGCGGACCTCGAGGAGGACGACGAATCGGTCCTCATCGTGCCGATCCTCGTGGGCGATCGGCTGATCGGCATGATCAAGCTGGACCGGCCGGGGGCCTACGCGTTCAGCGATTCCGACGAGCGGCTCCTCTCG
This sequence comes from Candidatus Limnocylindrales bacterium, assembly GCA_035717865.1. Taxonomy (GTDB): domain Bacteria; phylum Chloroflexota; class Limnocylindria; order Limnocylindrales; family CSP1-4; genus UBA5189. The sequence continues at coordinate 6,090 of DASTIE010000209.1, read as the reverse complement.
ACGGTCGCTTCGAGCATGGCCGTGGCGCTCGAGAACGCGCGTCTCTTCGAGCAGACGAACGTCCTCCTGCAGGAGACGAAGGACCGCGCCGCGGAGCTGGCCATCATCAACAGCGTCCAGCAGGGTCTCGTGGCGCGGCTCGACGCCCAGGCCATGTACGAGCTCGTCGGCGACAAGATCCAGCAGATCTTCGACGTGGATGTCGTGGACATCACGGTTGCGGATCGAGCGTCAGGGTTGCTCCAGTTCGTGTACTCGATCGAGAAGGGCCAGCGCGCGTTCGACGACCCCATGCCGATTGCCGGCTACCGCCGGCACGTCCTGGAGACGGGCGAGATCATCCACGCCACGGGGACGCCGGCCGAGATGGACCGCAACGCCATGGCCTACGGCAACCCGGACGTGATCTCCGGCGAGCGACCGCGGACCGTGCTGTTCGTCCCGCTGGTCGCCGGCGGCGTCCGGACGGGCGTGATCTCGCTCCAGAGCATCGACCACCAGGATGCGTTCAGCCAGAGCGATGTGCGGCTCCTGATGACCCTCGCCGGGAGCCTCAGCGTCGCCCTGGAGAACGTTCGGCTGTTCGAGGAGACCAAGCGGCTCCTGGCCGAGACGAACGAGCGCGCCGCCGAGCTCGCGATCATCAACAGCGTCCAGCGGGGCCTCGCCGAGCAGGTCGACATGCAGGGGATGTACGACCTCGTCGGCGACAAGATCCAGGAGATCTTCGACGCCCAGGTGGTGGACATCGGGCTCTTCGACATCAACGCCGGACTCGTTCGATATCCCTACGCGATCGAGCGGGGCGTCCGCTACCCCGACGATCCAGCGCCCTTCGAAGAAGGGACGCTGAGCCGGCAGCTCTTCGACACGCACCAGCCGCTGCTCGTCAACGACGTGGAGGCCTGGGCGCAGGCGAACACGAGCACACCGATGCCCCTCCAGGGCGAGCCGCCGAGATCGATCCTCATGGCGCCGCTCATCGCCCGCGATACGGTCTTCGGGCGGATCTCGCTCCAGAACCTGGACCGACCGAACGCCTTCTCGGATGCCGACGTCCGGCTCCTTTCGACGGTGGCGTCCAGCCTCAGCGTCGCGCTGGAGAATGCCCGGCTCGCTGACGAGACCCGGCAGCGCGCCGCGGAGCTCGCGATCGTGAACGACGTCGGCCAGGCGGCAGCATCGCAGCTGGACCTCGACCGGCTCATCCAGCTGACCGGCGAACAGCTCCGGACGACGTTCCGGGCGGATCTCGTGTACGTCGCGCTCCTCGACGCCGAGACCGGGATGATCGAGTTCCCGTACCGCGTGGAGCGTGGTGTCCCTGTCCCGCGTGAGTCCATCCGGCGCGGCGAGGGGCTGACGTCGCAGATCCTCGACAGCGGCGAGCCGCTGCTCCTGAACCGCGCGGAGCAGTTCGAGCAGGTCGAGCGCCAGATGCTCGGGACCGACGTCGCGTCCTACCTGGGCGTGCCGATCCGCGTGGGTAACGAGCCGATCGGGGTCGTGAGCGTCCAGAGCATCGACGAGGCCGGCCGTTTCGGTGAGGCCGACGCGCGGCTGCTGTCGACGATCGCATCGAACCTTGGCACCGCGATCCGGAATGCCCGTTCCTACCGCGAGGCGCAGCGCAGGGCGCGCGAGATGGCGGAGCTTGCCGAGCTGGGCCGGGAGATCTCCGGGACGCTCGACCCGCAGGCGCTCCTCGAACGGATCGCGGCCCGCGCCTACGAGCTCATCGAGGTGTCCACGAGCGGCGTGTTCCTGGCCGAGCCAGACGGGCAACGGTTCCGGGCGGTCGCCGTGGTCGGGCGGAACGCCGCGGAGCTCGAGGCCGACCACATCGTGCTCGGGGAGGGGATCATCGGTACCGCCGCGGCCGCCCGGCGTGCCGAGATCGTGAACGACGTCGCCTCGGACGGGCGCGCCGTGCCCGTTGCCGGCCTCGAGGACGACGATCCCCAGGAGCGGCTCATGGTGGCGCCACTGCTGGGCCGAGCCGGCGTGACCGGCATGATGGCGGTGTGGCGCGACATCGCCGCCCCGCCGTACACGGACCACGATCTCGACTTCCTGGTCGGCCTGTCGCAGCAGGGAGCGGTCGCGCTTGACAACGCCCGGCTGTTCCTGGACGCGAACGAGGCGCGGACGGCGGCCGATGCCGCCAACCAGGCGAAGAGCGCGTTCCTCGCTGCGATGAGCCACGAGATCCGGACGCCGATGAACGCGATCATCGGAATGAGCGGGCTGCTGCTTGAGACGAAGCTCGACGACGAGCAGCGCGACTTCGCGGAGACGATCCGGACCTCCGGCGACGCCCTCCTGACGATCATCAACGACATCCTGGACTTCTCGAAGATCGAGGCCGGCCGCGTCGATCTGGTGCACGAGCCGTTCGCGCTCGCCGAGACGCTCGAGGCCGCGCTCGACCTCATCGCGCCGACCGCTGCGAAGAAGGGCCTGGAGCTTGCCTATGAGGTCGACGGAGACCTGCCGCGCGCGGTCGGCGGCGATGCCGGCCGGCTGCGGCAGATCCTCCTGAACCTGCTGTCGAACGCCGTGAAGTTCACCGAGCACGGTGAGATCGTCGTGTCCGTCCGGGCCTCCGCTGTCGCCCGGCGAGACGCCAAAACCGCGAAGCCCGGCCGGTGGCGGATCGATCTGGACGTCCGCGACACGGGCATCGGCATCAAGCCCGATCGGATGGGCGTGCTCTTCCAGTCATTCAGCCAGGCCGACGCCTCTATCTCGCGCCGCTACGGCGGAACCGGCCTGGGGCTGGCGATCAGCCGTCGCCTCGCCGAGGCGATGCATGGCGAGCTCCGGGCCGAGAGCACCGGGGCGGCCGGTCAGGGCGCGACATTCCACCTCGCCGTGGAGCTCGACGACGCGCCGGCTGCGGCCCTGCCGCACATTGGTCAGGCGCGTGCCGTCGACCTGACCGGGCGAGCCGCGCTGATCGTGGATGACAACGCCACGAACCGCCGGATTCTCGAGTCGCAGCTGGCCCGCTGGTCGATCCGGACGCGGCAGACCGCCTCGCCCGCGGAGGCCCTCGACTGGATCCGGGGCGGCGAGGCGTTCGACGTTGCCCTCCTGGACCTCGTGATGCCGGAGATGGATGGCATCGAGCTCGCGGAGGCGATCCGCTCGATCGGTGCGTCGTCGCCGCGGATCGTGCTGGTCACCTCAGCGGCCGTCCGCGAACGTCGTCACCCCGCCGTGGACGCCGTCCTCACGAAGCCGGTGAAGCCATCGGCGCTGCATGACACGCTCGCCACGGTGCTCGCGAGGTCCGGCGATATGCCCGGCAGCGCTGCGCGGGCGCCGGAGCGACCAGCGGTCGACCCCGGTCTCGCCGCACGTCACCCGCTCTCGATCCTCCTGGCGGAGGACAACGCCGTGAACCAGAAGGTTGCGCTGCGCCTGCTCGGGACGATGGGCTACGGCGCGGATGTCGCGGGGGATGGCCTCCAGGCGATCGAGGCGCTGGCGCGGACGCCGTACGACGTGATCCTCATGGACGTGCAGATGCCCGAGCTGGACGGGCTCGAGGCGACCCGCCGGATCAGGGCGCGCTGGCCCGACCGTCCGGTCCATATCGTCGCGATGACGGCCAACGCCATGGCAGGCGACCGCGACGCCTGCCTCGCGGCGGGAATGAACGACTACGTGAGCAAGCCGATCCACGCCGCCGATCTCGCATCTGCCCTCGAGCGCGCGCCATCTCCTGTCGGAGCCTCGAGCGCGGACGCCGGCGGCGCGACGGGCCTGGGCAGATGACGAGCTCGTACGGCGACGTTCCCGTGCTCGACCCAGGGGTCATCGCGGAGCTGCTCGAGTCGACGGGGGGCGACGAGGAGTTCGTGCGCGATCTCGTCGCCACCTACGTGGAGGAGGGAACGGGGCTCCTCGGCGGCATGCGCGACGCGGTCGCCTCGGGCGACGCCGCGGCCATCGTCCGCCCCGCCCACAGCCTGAAGTCCAGCAGCGCCGCGATCGGCGTGATGCGGCTCTCGTCGATCTGCCGGTCCATCGAGGCGGCCGGTCGCGAAGGTCGCGCCGACGCTCTCGGCGATGCCGTCGAGGAGGCCGGCGCCGCGTGGACGGCGTCGCTGGAGGCGCTGCAGGCAGCGGGGCTCGCGCCATGAGCGAGCGTTCCGCCGTGGCGCTCGTGGTCGACGACAGCCCGGTGAACCGGAAGCTGCTCGGCCGGCTGCTCCAGACGCTCGACATCGAGGCCGTCGAGGCCCCCGACGGCCTGGGCGCGCTCGCCAGCCTCCGGAAGCTGGGCGATGCGGTCGACGTCGTGTTGCTGGACATCGAGATGCCGGAGATGGACGGCTACGCAACGCTTGCCGCGATCAAGGACGACGAGGCGCTTCGCCACCTTCCGGTGATCATGGTCTCGTCGGTGGATGGGTTGGAGAGCGTCGTCCGCTGCATCGAGCTCGGGGCCGCCGACTACCTCCCCAAGCCGTTCAACCCGGCGATCCTGGCCGCCCGCATCCGGGCTTCGCTCAACGCCAAGCGCCTGCATGACCTCGAGGTGGAGTCCGCCGCGCGACAGGCGGAGCTGCTGCGCACGATCGAGCGGCAGAAGGAGGAGCTGAGCCGGTTCCTGTCGCCGCAGGTGGCGGCGCTCGTGTCATCGGCCGAGGGCGAGAAGCTGCTCGTCGGTCACCGCCGGCTCGCCACCTCGGTGTTCTGCGACCTGCGCAACTTCACCCCGTTCAGCGAGGCCGCGGACCCCGAAGAGGTCATCGCCGTGCTCGGCGAATACCACCGCGCCATGGGCGCGCTGATCATGGAGCACGGTGGCACCCTGGAGCACTTCGCCGGCGACGGCATGCACGTGTTCTTCAACGACCCGATCCCGCAGGACGATCACGTCGAGCGGGCCGTCAGGATGGCAGTCGGGATGCGCGAGGCCTTCGCCGATCTGGCCGCCGATTGGGCGAGGCGTGGCCACACGCTCGGGTTCGGCGTCGGGATCGCGACCGGCTTCGCGACGCTCGGCCGCATCGGGTTCGAGGGCCGCTACGACTACGGGATGGTGGGGACGGCCGTCATCGCCGCCGCGCGGCTCAGCTCCGTCGCAGGGCCGAACCAGATCCTGCTGATGCCCCGCTCCTTCGCGAGCGTCGAGGACCTCATCGTGGCCGAGTCCGTGGGCGAGGTGCAGCTCAAGGGCTTCAGCCACCCGGTGGAGCCGATGAACGTCGTCGGGCTGCTCGACGCGGCCGTGGGAGCGGTGCCGGCGAGCTGAGGGGTGCGCCGGGGCGCACGGGTCGCCGCCGGTTGCGCTTCGCCTGAACGGGCTCGACGCGCTCCGTCGGCGGTTTGGACGGAGCGATGTCGCCCTCGACAGCGAGCACGCGCGCTTCGTAGGCGCCGAGCGAGACCCGAAGGCCTTCGCGCCGGAGGTCGCCGTGCGTGCTGCGCAGCTCGTAGCCCGAGCGATGGTCGACGAGCCGCACGACCTGCTCGTCCGGGCCCTCGAGGGCCAGGGCGTCGGCGAGGCGGACGCTCGTGAGACCCGAGCCGCCGCTCCCGCCGGGCGCGGCCGCGGCCATGGACCAGTCGACTCGAACGGTCGTCTCGCCGTAGTGGTGGTGGACCAGCACGAGCGAGCGATCGGCCCCACGGCCGTTCGAGTAGGCGTAGACGTTCTCATCGACCGCCCCGTCGTCGCGCCGGGCGTCGTAGAGGTGGAAGTCGCTCGTCCCGGAGAAGGCTGCGCGGCGACGCAGCAGGGGCACGATCGCCCAGGCGAAGTGGTCCGCGTGCGACTGGTCGACGGGCTCGTCCCAGCGAGCCTTGCGGAACTCCATCCCGTAGCGCTCGCGAAAGCCCTCGACCTGGCCGTGCCCCAGCATCGGCAGCCCGGGCAGGGTCGCCAGGAGGGTCGCCGCCGCGAAGGCCTTGTCGCCGGTCCCGAACTGCTCTGCCACGGGCCGCTCGTCGGGGTTCGTCATGAAATTGACGAAGCGCTCCAGGACGCGGGGGTCGGCGGCGAGGGTCTCCCGGATGAGGCGCCGGTAGCCCTTGTTGTCCTCGTCCCGGACCATGTGCATGAACGCCGAGTTG
>DASTIE010000208.1:0-16248 GCA_035717865.1 Candidatus Limnocylindrales bacterium | reverse complement strand
CGATGATCGGCCGCATCGACGACGCGCGCGAGCGCGGCGACACCGTCGGCGGCGTGTTCGAGGTCGTGGCGACGGGCGTGCCAATCGGGCTCGGCAGCTACGTCCAGTGGGATCGGCGGCTGGATGCCGCCCTTGCCGCCGCGGTCATGAGCATCAACATCGTCAAGGGCGTGGAGCTCGGGCTGGGCTTCGAGCAGACGCGCCGCTTCGGCAGCGACGTCCACGACGTCATCGAGCGCCGCGGCGACGGCGGCCGCTGGATCCATCGCTCGAACAACGCGGGCGGCCTGACCGCCGGCATCTCGAACGGCGAGCCGATCGTCGTCCGCGGGGCGGTCAAGCCGATCTCGACCCTGGCCCGGCCCCTGCCCTCCGCGGACCTCCTCACGGGCGAGGCCGTCGAGAAGGCCCACTACGAGCGCTCCGACATCTCCGTCGTGCCGGCGGCCGGCGTCGTCGGCGAGGCGATGGTGATGCTGACCCTGGCGGACTTCGTCCTCCAGAAGACCGGCGGCGACTCGATGGACGAGGTTCGCGACTCGATGGCTCGCTGGCGCGAGCGGCTGGCGGCAGCGCCCGTGGCCGCGGCGTCGGCTGGCGCCGTGTCGGGACCCGACGAGGAAGCGGCGGCGGTCGGCTCCGGCGGGGACGACTGACGTGGAGCTCGTCGTCGTCGGCCTGCCCGGGAGCGGCAAGACGGCGATCGGCCGGCGCGTGGCATCGCGCAACGGCGCGACGTTCGTGGACCTCGACGAGGAGATCGAGAGGGCCGCGGGGCTGCGGATCCCGGAGATCTTCGAACGGGACGGCGAACCGGGCTTCAGGGAGCGCGAGCGGGCCGCGATCGAGGCGCTGGGCGCGCCGGACCAGTCCTCCGACCTGGCGCGCGTCATCGCCCCTGGCGGTGGCGCGATTGTCGACCCGCGCAATCGGTGGCGCCTCTTCCGCGGCCGCCGGACGGTCTGGCTCGACGTCCGCCCGGAGGTCGTCGCGCAGCGCCTTCGCCGCTCGCCGACCGTTCGGCCGCTGGTCGCCGGCCGGGACCCGATGGGCGCGGTGCGGGATCTCGCCGACGCGCGCGCGAGGTTCTACGCAGCGGCCACGCGGGTCCCCGGCGTCGCCGAGATGCAGTCCGTGGTCGACGCCGTGCACGCGCTGGTCAAGGCTCCCGCGAGGGCCGGCACGGTGCTCCTCCGGGCCGAGACGCGGCTCGGGAAGCTCGTGATCGGCCACGGGATGCTCGCGGCCGAGGTGGACGTCGCGCTCCATGACCTGGGTGCGCGCCGGGCGATCGTCGTTTCCGAGCCGGGGGCCTGGGGTGCCGTGGGGTCTCGGCTGACCGGGGACCTCGCGAGCAGGGGCTGGCCCGTCGAGCGGGTGATGCTCCCGCAGGGCGAGCCAGCGAAGCGACTGTCGATCGTCGAGACGGCGGCCAGCGAGCTGGCAACGCTCCGCGTCGAACGCGGCGAGCCGCTGATCGCGGTCGGCGGCGGCGCGCTCGGCGACACCGCGGGCTTCCTCGCCGCGACCTACCTGCGCGGCGTGCCGTTCATCCAGGTGCCCACCACGCTCGTCGCCCAGCTGGACTCGTCGATCGGCGGCAAGACCGGGGTCGACCTGCCCGAGGGCAAGAACCTCGTGGGCGCCTTCCACCAGCCCGCGGCGATCATCGCCGACATCGCGGTCCTCGGATCGCTCGACGTCCGGCAACGGCGCGCGGCGCTCGGGGAGGCGGTCAAGATGGCGGCGCTCGGCGACGAGCGGCTGTTCGAGACGCTCGAGGCAGAAGGCCCGGCGATCGCTTCCGGGGAGCCATCGGCGACGGAGTCCGGGGCGCTCGCCGAGGTCGTGGAGCGGGCGGCCTGGGCGAAGGTCGAGGTCGTCCTGGCAGACGAGAAGGAGGCGGGTCCACGCATGGCCCTGAATCTCGGGCATTCCCTCGGGCACGCGATCGAGGCGGCGGCCGGCTTCCGCGACCTCCTCCACGGCGAGGCGGTTGGCTACGGGTTGCGCGCGGCGGTGCGGCTGGGCGCGAAGCGCGGCGTCACGCCAGCCGAGAAATCCGCCCGGATCGAGCTGCTGCTCGACCAGCTCGAGCTCGGGGTTGCACCGCTCGACCTCGACTTCGCCGCCGTCCTCGACCACCTGGCTGCGGACAAGAAGCACCAGGCCGGCGCGCTGCGCTGGGTCCTGCCTTCGGGCAGCGGCCACGCGCTGGACGACGACGTTCCTCCCGATCTCGTCCGGGAGGTCGCCGGCGGGGTGCTGGCGGGCCGCCGCGCCGCGGTCGGCGCGAGCGGGGCCGCTCGATGAGCCGGATCCTCGTCCTCCAGGGTCCCAACCTGAACCTGCTCGGGACGCGCGAGCCCGAGCTGTACGGCAGCGAGACCCTCGACCAGGTCCATACCCATGTCAGCCGGCGGGCGCTCGATCTGGGGCTGACGATCGTGTTCTTCCAGTCGAATCACGAGGGCGAGCTCATCGACCGGCTCCACGAGCGCGACTTCGACGGCGCGCTGGTGAACGCAGCAGGGCTCACCCACACCTCCGTCGTGCTCCGTGACGCCCTGCTCGCCGTCGATCGACCCTTCGTGGAGGTGCACCTGACGGATCCATCGGCACGCGAGCCCTTCCGCTCGGTCAACTTCCTCGAGGACATCGCGCTCGCTTCGGTCGTCGGGAAGGGTGCGGCCGGGTACTCGGAGGCGCTGGACCTGCTCGCACAGCACCTGGCAGGTGGCGCGTGACCGAGGGCCGCGACGCAAGACCCGGAGGCGATGGACGCGGAAGCGGTGCGAACGGCCGTGGCAGTGGCCGCGAGACCCGCGTCAGCCCCGAGCTCGCCCGCCTTCGAACCGAGATTGATGACCTCGACCGGCGCATCGTGGGTTTGATCAACGAGCGGAACGAGCTGGTTCGAGCCGTCGGGCACGAGAAGCTTGCGCTCGGGCGGCGCTACGTGCGGGACCGCCAGCGGGAGCGCGAGGTGCTGCTGCGCGTTTCGATGGCCAACACCGGCCCCACCCCGCAGGCCGACCTGCTGTCGATCTTCCGGCGGCTGATCGCCTCCGCCCGGGGGCTCGAGACCGTGGAGCGCGACCGGCTCCGGCGCGACGAGGAAGGCCCCGCCGAACCGCCGAGCGCGTGACGGCGGACGGTTCTCGCGTGACCGCCGATGTGTCCGGCGCGTACGCGGCGACGCGGTTCGCGCCCGCGCCAACCGGCCGGCTCCACCTCGGCCACCTCGCCAACGCGATCCACGTCTGGGGCCTGGCGCGGCGGCACGGCGCCCGGGTGCTGCTGCGGGTCGAGGACCACGACCGCCAGCGCTGCCGGCCCGAGTACGAAGTAGCTCTCCTCGACGACCTCGATCGGCTGGGCGTCGCCGCCGACGAGCCCTCGACTGACGAGCTGCGGGCAGGCGCGTCGCAGTTCCGACAGAGCGACAACGGCCCGCTGTACGCAGCGGCGGTCGACCGCCTGGCGGGCGTCACCGACGTCTACGGGTGCGACTGCTCGCGCTCGACGTTCGCCGCCTGGCGCAGGGAGAACGGGCGGCCGTGGGCCGGTCCGGGATGTCCGGGTGCCTGCCTGTCCCGCGGCCTCGACCGGCGCCCCGGCGTCGGGTGGCGCGCCGCGACGGGCGCCGGCGACGAAGCCTGGCACGACCTGCTCCTGGGCCCGCAGGCGGGCCCGGTCGCCGGCGAAGGCGATCTCCTCGTGCGCGACCGCAACGGCAACTGGACCTACGCGCTGTGCGTGGTCGTCGACGACCTCCGCCACGGCGTCGACCTGGTGGTGCGCGGCGAGGATCTCCTCGAGGCGACGCCCGCGCAGATCCGACTCGCGCAGCTTCTCGGCCGCGAGTCACCACCGACCTTCGCCCACCACCCGCTCATCCGGCGCGCAGACGGCTCGAAGCTCTCCAAGGCCGACGGCGCCACGGCGGTCGGCGAGCTGCTCGATGCCGGGCGGACGCGCGAGGAGCTGTTCGGCGGCACAGCGGCACAGCTCGCTCTGATCGATCATGCTCGACCGATGACGTTCGACGAGAGCACCCGACTCCTTGGCTGACATGGAGCCGTTCCGCGTCCTCCGGTGCCACGTCAGAAGCGGACACGACCCGGATGATGGCGGAAGTCGGTGATCGATGGTCTGGACCATCGACCGACCTTCCCGCTCGCGGACCTCCTCGAGCTGCCCGGCGGTCGAGTCGCCGAGTGGGAGGCCACGGGTGTGGGCCCGCCCCTGCTCTGGATCGAGGGTGGGCCGGGACTGCCAGCCCATCTCGCGCGCCCGGAGGCCGAGCTTCTGGCCGACCAGTTCCGGGTCCATCTCGTCAACGCACCGGGGTGCGGCCGGTCCACCGCCCCGTCGATCCCGGAGGGCTATGACCTCGACGAGCACGTCCGGTACTTCGACGAAGTCCGGCGCGCGCTTGGGCTCGGCGCGATCACGGTGATGGGTCACTCGTGGGGTGGCCTCGTGGCGCTTGCGTTCGCCCTTGCCGTCCCCGACGCGGTCGAGCGGCTCGTCGTGATCGACGGTTACGCCGGTGAGGCGTCGATCCCGGAAGCGGTGGCAACCGCCGAGCGCGATAAGGCGTTCGACCGGGTCCGGTCCGAGCCCTGGTTCGAGGAGGCCATCGCGGCATTCGGCGAGGACAACGCCACCTCGCGTGAGCTCGACGAGCGCTTCCGGGCGTGCTGGCCGCTGTACTTCGCGGACCTGTCGAGCCCGCAGTCACGGCTCCACAACGAGCGACTCGGGCGCGAGACGCGCTGGAACATCGACGTGGAGCGGGCGTGGACCCCGGAGCCGCCGCTGGACCTGCTGCCGCAGCTCGGTCGGCTCAGGTGCCCAACACTCGTCATCGTCGGCGAGCATGACTTCATCTGCGGGCCCGCCTGGAATCGTCCGATCGCAGCCGCCATCCCGGGTGCCGTCTACGTCGAGCTGCCCGGGGTCGGGCACTTCCCGCAATACGAGGCCCCGGACCGGTTCAGTGCCGCGATCCGCGCATGGATGGCCGGCGCCCGGGACTAGCTGCCAGCCTCCAGCAGCCTCAGTCCTTGGGCTGGACGATCGCGATGCAGTTGAAGCTCGGGTCGATGAACCACGCCGCCCAGGAGTGGTGCATGTCGGCGACGCCGTCGTCCGTCACCGGATCCGGCGCCACGTAGTCCTCGATCTTCACGCCGCGGGTCCGGAGCTCCGCGACGGCGGCCCGGATGTCCGGCACGCGGAAGGCGCATTGCGTCTGGCTGTCCGAGGTCCCCGTCGTGCTCTGGGAGATGACGATCCGGGTTCCCTCGCCCGCCTCGTACACGAGCCGGTGGTCCGCCTCGCTGTGGTCCTCGCGCAGGAGCAGCAGCCCGAGGACCTCTCCGTAGAAGTGCCGGCTGGCCTCCAGGTCGGTCGAGAGCAGGATCGTGTAGACGGGGCTCGTCGCGAGGATCATGGCTGCCTCCCGTCGCCGGCCTGCCGGACCCCGAACAGCTCCAGCGGCGCGGGAAGGCCCTTGAGCTGGTGCTGACCGCGGTCCTCGAAGACGAACGGTCCGGCCGCGCAGAGCAGCCGGGTGATCATCGTGGTCAGGACCTCCGACGCGCCCGCGGCCGACATGACGCGAGCCGTCGCGTGGACGGTCAGCCCGCGCACGTCCTCCCCCGCCCGCTCGATCTCGCCGGTGTGGACGCCGACCCGGACCTCGATCCCCAGCCCGCGGACCGCGTCCCGAACGCGAAGCGCGCACCCAAGAGCCGCGCCGGCGCTCGAGAACTCCGCCAGGAACCCGTCGCCCGTGGTCGCGATCTCGCGGCCCTGGCCCCGGCGGAGCTCCATCCGCACGACGCGATCATGATCGGCCAGGGTCTGCCGCCAGACCTTGTCCCCCGTCCGAGCCAGATTCAAAGTGGAGTCGACGATGTCCGACATGAGGAGCGTGGCGACCGCCCGGGACGTGGTTGCCGGTAGGCCGAAATCCTCGACGTTCCCCGAGATGTCGAGGATGTCCACCGGCTCGTCGCCGACGACCCACGTGTCGTGGCCCGGAAGGATCTCGAAGGTGTCGAGCGGCCCGAAGACCGCCTCCTCGCCATCGTCCATTCGGACGGCCAGCCGGCCGGCGAGCAGCACCTGGAGGTGATGGACCATGCAGGACTCGGTGCCGACGATCGGGCGGAGGTCCTCGGACCAGCGCCATCCCGGCTGGAGCTGGGCGCGCCCCACGACGAGCGGCCCGATCGGATTCATCGCGCCGACCCCGCGCCCGATCTGCCGCGAGTGCACCGGGTCTGCGAGGTTCGCGCTGGTCAGCTTCGGCATCGTCAGCCGGCCTCCGGCTCGGAGCGGTCCTGCATCTCCCACGCGTGGTCCAGCGCGTGCCAGGCAATGCGGCGCGCCGCGTACCGCTGCGGCCACGTGCGCCCGGCGATCGGTGCGCCGTCCGACGGCTGTCGGAGGATCGCGAGCATCTCCTCGCGCATGTGGTCGACGGCCGCGCGGTCGCCGGCTGACGGCGCCTTGCCATTCAGGCCCAGCTCGCGGGCGTAGTACCAGTCGGAGTCGATGATGTGGCCGACCATCTTGTCGCGGTCGCGGCCACCCCCGCGCGGGCCCTTGCGGAGCTCGGCCGGCGCGCCGGCGGCGACGCGGTCGAACGTCGTCCACGCGGCTTCCACGAGCGAGGCGAGCCGCTCGGCCTCGCCCCCGTCGACCGGGCGCGCGTCGGCCGCGTGCGCGAGGATGCCCGGGACCCCGAAGTCGGTCCCCGTCCCGCCGCGGGCGCGGTCGACGACCTGGACATCGAAGGCGCGAGGGAAGTCGAGGTCCGCCGCATTCGCAACCGGCGCGTAGCGCGTCGCGTAATCCAGGAGCGCCTCGACCGCCGCCTCCTCCGTCCTCCCCGATCGAGACCATCCCGGCCAGTCCAGCGCAGAGGCGAAGACCTTCCTGTCGCCGGTTTCGATGGCGACGTCCAGCCTGGAGGTCATCTGCCCGTGGGGCGGTCGTTGATTCGTGCAGCTTGGGTCATCGCGGTCCTCCTGGGCGCTCCGGCGCGCCCGGGGAGAGGCTAAGCCGTCGAGGACGCCCCTGCATTTCGCAGGTCCCGAACCAGGCTGGCCAGCGCCACGAGGTCGCGACCCTCTGGTCCGAGGGCGTCGACGAGGGCCGAAGCGACGACCACGCCATCTGCGCCCGCCCTCGCGAGCGCCCGCACGTGGGCGGGCCGGCTGACCCCGAACCCGACGCCGACGGGCACCGGGGAGACGGCACGGACTTCGCGAACGAGCTTGGCGACATCGCTGGGAAGGGTGGTTCGAGCACCCGTGACGCCGACCAGCGAGACGCAGTACAGGAACCCGCCGGAGCGCTCGGCGATGAAGCGGCGGCGTTGCGGGGGTGTCGTCGGGGCGACGAGGTACACGACGGCAAGGCCCGCCTCTGCTGCGACGGCCTCGAACGGCGCGCCCTCGTCGGGGGTGAGGTCGGCGACGATGATCCCCGCGGCGCCCGCGTCGGCGAGGCGTCTCGCGGCCTCCCTGCCGTCGCCGCCGCCGATCACCTGGTTCGCGTAGCACATCGGCACGAGCGGGACGCCGGGGCGAGATTCGGCAATCCGCCGAACGAGGTCGATGGAGCCATCGAAGGTGGCGCCGGCCCTCAGTGCCGCCGCCGAGGCTCGCTGCATGGTCGCCCCGTCCGCGAGGGGGTCGGAATACGGCAGCCCGACCTCGAGGAGGTCCGCGCCGCCGTCGATGCACACGATCGCGGCCTGGAAGCTGGCGTCTGCGTCTGGGTAGCCGGCGACGACGTACGGCACGAACGCCGTCCGGCCCTCCGCGCGCGCCGCCATGAAGGCGGCACGGATTCGGTCGCCGCCACGCGTCTCGGTCATGCCTCGTGGACCGCGTTCGCGTCGTCGCCGGAAGCGCTGCCGCCGCGCTCGCGCCACTTCCCGAATGACGCCAGGTCCTTGTCGCCGCGCCCGGAGAACCCGAGGAGCACCAGCACGTCCGCCGGGTACGCGCTGCCCCGCCCTTCGATCCCGGCCAGCAGCCGCGGCAGCGCGGCGATCGCGTGCGCCGTCTCGAGGGCCGGCAGGATGCCCTCGGTCTCCGCGGTGAAGGCCATCGCCTCGAAGGCGTCCTCGTCCGTGGAGGCGGCGAGCTCCAGCCGGCCGGCCTCGTACAGCCCGGAGAGCTGCGGGCCGACGCCCGGGTAGTCGAGCCCGGCCGACGCGGACACCGCCTCCACCACCTGTCCGTCGCGGTCCTGGAGCATCATCGAGCGGGTGCCGTGGAGGATGCCCGGTGACCCTCCCGCGAGGGCTGCCGCGTGCCGGCCGGTGGTGATTCCGTCCCCCGCTGCCTCCGCGACCGCGAGGCGAACGCCCGGCTCGCCGACGAACCGCTGCAGCAGGCCGATCGCGTTCGAGCCGCCGCCGACGCACGCGAGCGCGAGGTCCGGCAGCCGGCCTTCCGCACCCAGGATCTGGACGGCCGCCTCGTCGCCGATCCGGCGCTGGAGGTCGCGGACGATCGTGGGGTATGGGTGCGGGCCCATCGCGGACCCCAGCACGTAGTGGGTGGTGCGCACGTTGGTGACCCAGTCGCGCATGGCCTCGTTGATCGCGTCCTTGAGCGTCGCGCTGCCGCTCGTGACGGCGCGCACCTCGGCGCCGAGCGCGTGCATCCGGAGCACGTTCGGCTGCTGCCGCTCGATGTCCTCGGCCCCCATGTAGACAACGCATGGGAGCCCCAGCAGCGCGCAGGCGGTCGCCGTCGCAACGCCGTGCTGGCCCGCGCCGGTCTCCGCGATGACCCGCGTCTTCCCGAGGCGGCGCGTGAGCAGCGCCTGGCCCAGGGCGTTGTTGATCTTGTGCGCGCCGGTGTGGGCGAGGTCCTCGCGCTTCAGGTACAGCCGGAGCGAGCCGGGAACGGCGGAGCCGGTCCCGCCGGGGCCCGTCGCCGCGGCGCGGGCGCGGTCGAGGATGAGTGCGGCGAGCCGGTCCGCGCGGTAGATCGGCGTCGGACGGCCGACGAAGGTGGCGAGCAGCTCGCGCAGCTCGGACCAGTAGCGCGGATCGTGACGGAGCGCGGTGTACGCGTCCTCCAGCTCGACGAGGGCGCCCATCAGCGTCTCGGGGACGTAGCGGCCACCGAAGCTGCGCTCTGCGCCCCACCAGCCGCGGCCGTCGGCGTCGATGAGCCCGGCGTTGACCGGCGTCGGCCGCGCCGGAAGGTTGGGGCGGTCGATGCGCGCCTCGCGGGCGCGCTTCGCGAACAGCGCGACCTTGAGCGCGTCCTTCCGGGGTCGATCCCCCTTCGCCCTCGGGGCCTCGACGCCGGACGCGACATCGACGCCGACCGCGGCAGAGGCCCTGAGCGCGTGCCCCACCGACGACGGGTCGAGGCCGCCGGCCAGGGTGACCGCGAGCTCACGCGCGACCGCGGCAACGGCATGCGGCTCTGCGCGGCGCCCGGTCCCGCCAGGGTGCTTTCCGCCGGAGGTGTCGAGCAGGATGCGCGCGGCGCCGGCATCGACGAAGGCCTGCGCGCGCTTGATGGCCTCGGCGGCAACACGCCCATCGCCGGACGGAGCCGAGCCGTTGACGCTCGAAGTGGAGCTTGATGCTTCCGACGCGGGCGGCAGGTGGATGACCTTCCAGGCCGGCCGGTCCAGCTTCGTGAGGAGCGTCGGCCGCTCGTCGCCGCTCAGCTGGATCGCATCGGCGTCCAGTGCCGCCGCGATGGCATTGAGGTCGTCGGCGGAGCGGTCCACGGTGATCGGGACGATGGCCGGCGCCTTCGATGGGCTCGCGATGCGACGAGCGTGCGCGGCCAGCGCCACCGCCTCGTCCATCGAGAGCGCTCGGGGTGTGCCCGGCACGAGGTTGAGGCCGATCGCGTCGGCGCCGGCACGGACGGCGGCCTCGACGCCCGCCTCGTCCGTGATGCCGCAGATCTTCACGAACGGCGCGCGGCTGGCCTCGACAGGATCGTCGGGGAGGCGGCCTGCCGCCACGAAGGCGCGAGCCGTCGCTCCCGGGTCGCCGGCGCGAACCAGCGTCTCGCCGACGAGCGCCGCGTCGAAGCCGAGGGCACGCCAGCCGCGGATGGTGCCGGCGTCGCGGACGCCCGACTCGGCGACGGCGACGCGGTCCTCCGGGATGCCGGCGCGGAGGCGGCCTGCCCGCTCCGGGTCGACGTCGAGGGTCCGCAGGTCGCGGTTGTTGATGCCGATCACGCGGGCATTGGTCGCGAGCGCGGTCTCGAGCTCACGCTCGTCGTGCGCTTCCACGAGCGGCTCGAGCCCGAGGTCCAGCGCGCGATCAACAAGCCTCGTCAGCGCGCGGCCGCGGTGCAGCACCGCGAGCAGCAGCACCGCGTCGGCGCCGGTGCCGCGCAGGAGGTCCAGCTGCCGCGGATCGACGACGAACTCCTTCGCCAGCACGGGGCTCGTGACCGCGGCGCGCACGGAAGCGAGATCCTCGATGGACCCGCCGAACCACTGCGGCTCGCAGAGCACCGAGATCGCGGCCGCGCCACCCGCCTCGTAGGCGCGGGCGCGTGCAAGCACGTCGTCCGCGTCCGCCGCGATGCGCCCCGCCGAGGGGGAGCGGCGCTTGATCTCAGCGATCAAATGGAGGCCCGGCTCGGCCAGGCGCAGGGCGAACGGTCGAGGCTCGGGCGCGGCCGCGACGCGCCGCCGCAGCTCGGCGGCGCCGAGGTCGTCCAGCACCGGCAGGACCTCCGCGAGCCGGCGATCGGCGATCCCGCGCACCACCCCCGCGCGAGCACCCGTGCCGCGCTTGCGCTGCGGCTTCGACGCGGCATCCGAGCCGTTGGCCCGATCGGCAGCGTCCACGCGGCCGGCGCGTTGCACGATGGTCACGCCGTCGCTCCGGTGGCAGCCGCACCACCCGATGTCGCGACCCGCGCGGCCTCGTCGTCCGCGGCGCGGCGTTCCGCGCGCAGCCGCGCGAGGAGCTCCCTGGGCCGGCCGGCGTCGATCGCGGCCCGGGCCGCCTCGACGCCATCGGCGAAGCCATCGGCGACACCCGCCACGACCAGCGCCGCGCCCGCGTTCAGCAAGATGACGTCGCGCCGCGGCCCCGCCTCGCCCGTGAAGATCGACTCGATGATCGCCGCGTTGTCCTCGGCCGTCCCGCCGGCGAGCGCCGACGTCGGGGCGTGCCGGAGACCGAGACGCTCGACATCGACAGACGACGCCACGATCCCGCCAGCGACCACGTCGTGAACCTCGGCCGATCCATCGAGCGGGAGCTCATCGACACCCGCCCCATGGACGACCATCGTCCGGTCCGTCCCGAGCAGCGCCGCGACCTCCGCAATCCTCCCCGCGACCACGGCGTCCGCCACGCCGAGGAGCGCCCGCCGCGCGCCCGCGGGATTCGTCAGCGGGCCCACCAGGTTGAACGCCGTGCGAACGCCGATCTCGCGACGCGTCGGCCCGGCGTGCTTCATCGCCGGGTGGAAGTTGATCGCGAACATGAAGGCGAAGCCGTGCTCGCGAAGCGCAGCGGCCGCGGACTCGGCGGTGTGATCGATCCGGATCCCGAGCGCGTCCAGCACGTCGGCCGAGCCCGACTTCGAGGTGATCGCGCGATTGCCGTGCTTCGCGACGGGCACCCCGGTCGAGGCGACCACGAGCGCGGAAGCGGTCGAGATGTTGAACGTGTTCGAGCCGTCACCACCGGTGCCGACGACGTCGACCGTCCCCTCCGGCGCATCGACGCGCAGCACCCGCTCGCGCAGCGCCGTGGCAAACCCGGCCAGCTCTTCGACCGTCTCGCCGCGCATTCGCAGGCCCATCAGGAGCGCAGCGAGCTGCGCCGGCGTCGCCTCGCCGTCCATGACCGCGCCCATCGCGGTTCGGGCCTCGTCCATCGACAGGCTCCCGCCCTCGACGATCGTCGCGAGCGCGGAGCGGACCGCCTCGCTCATCGATCCGGCTCCGTGGCGGCGCCGACCTCCGCGAGCCCCGAGGTCGCAAACGATCCGGACGCCGCGTCGAGCCGCGCCGCCTCGCCCTCGCCCGCGAGGCGCAGGAAGTTCGCCAGCAGGTGCGGCCCGTCGGGGGTCAGCACGCTCTCGGGGTGGAACTGCACCCCCTCCAGCGGGAGCGAGACGTGGCGCAGGCCCATCACGACCTGGTCCTCCTCGCTCATCGCGGTCACGCGGAGCTCCGGCGGGAGCGTCGTCGGGTCGACGGCGAGCGAGTGGTAGCGCGCGGCCATGAACTCCGGCGGCATGCCCTCGAGCAGGCCGGCGCCATCGTGCGTGACGGCCGCGGCCTCGCCGTGAACGAGCGTGGGGGCACGGACGATCGAGCCGCCGTAGGCCTGGGCCATCGACTGCATCCCGAGGCACACGCCGAGCAGCGGAATCTCGCGCTCGGAGGCGACACGGACGGCGTCCATCGAGACACCGGCGTGGTCCGGGTCGGACGGGCCCGGCGAGATGACGATGCCGTTGAGATCGGCCGAATCGTCCGCCGCGAGCCCCTCGATCCCCGATCGATCGATCGCGTCGTTGCGGACGACCTTGACCGTCGCGCCCGCGGCCTCGAGCGCCTGCACGAGGTTGAAGGTGAACGAGTCGTAGTTGTCGATGACGAGGATCATGGCGTCGTGCCTGCTTCCGCCTCTGTTGGCGCGCTCGGCCGACGTCCCGAGGGCGCGACGGCCTCCTCGATGGCCCGGCGCAGGGCGGCGGCCTTGTGCTCCGTCTCCTCGAACTCCTTCTCCGGCACGGAGCCGGCGACGATTCCCGCTCCCGTGTGGACGTGCGCGCGGCCCGCGCGCAGGACCGCGGAGCGAATCGTGATCGCCGTATCCATGTTCCCGTCATAGCCGAGGTACCCGACCGCGCCGCCGTAGAGCCCGCGGCGCTCGTTCTCCGCGGCCGCGATCAGCTGCATCGCGCGGACCTTGGGGGCGCCGGAGAGGGTTCCGGCCGGGAAGACGGCGCGCAGCGCGTCGAGCGCGTCATTCTCCGGCTTGATCCTCGCCTCGACGTGGGAGACGAGATGCAGGACGTGCGAGTACTTCTCGACGTCCATGTACTTGGAGACGGTCACGGTCCCGGGCCGCGCGACGCGCCCCAGGTCGTTGCGACCGAGGTCGACCAGCATCACGTGCTCCGCGCGCTCCTTGGGATCGCGCTGCAGCTGCTCGGAAAGGATCTGATCCTCCGCTGGGGTGGCGCCACGGGGGCGAGTGCCGGCGATCGGGTGGGTCGTGAGCTTGTCGCCGTCGACCTGGACGAGGAGCTCCGGGCTCGCTCCGACGACCTCGAACGCGGGCACGCGGACGAAGAACAGGTACGGGCTGGGGTTGACGCGACGGAGGCTGCGATACAGCCCGATTCCATCGAGTTGCTTGCCCGTTCCGGGATCGACCGGCAGGTCGAACGATTGCCGCCGCGCCAGCACGACCTGGATGGCCTCGCCGGCGGCGATCGCATCCTTCGCGGTCTCGACCGCTCGGACGTACTCATCGCGACCGAGGGAGGCATCGGCAACCAGGCCGGCCCGGCCCGCGGACGCTGCGCCGCTCGCCCCCGTGCCGTTGCCATTCACCGTCGCGCCACCCGGTCCGGCCATCTCGGCGGCGGATGGCCGCGCGGTTCGCTCGAGCGCCTCGAAGATCGCCTCCTCGGCGATGCGGTAGCGGCCCTCGAGGTCCGGCGCTTCCGTGTGCAGGGACGCGATGGCGGACAGCGTGTGCGTCAGGTGGTCGAAGACCAGGACGAGATCGGTCTCGATGAAGGCCGCCGTCGGCGTCCCGACGGGATCGCTCTCGGGCATCGGAACGGACGGCTCGAAGATCGACACCGCGTCGTACGACAGCGCCCCGACGGCGCCGCCGGTGAAGCGGGGCATGCCCTCGGTGGGCTGCACGCGACGGCGCGGGACGAACTGTCGCAGAACGTGCAGCGGGTCCGGCGCATCGACGGTCCGAACCGCCAGCTCCGGGTCGTAGCGATCGACGGTGACGGGGCGCTCCTGGATCTCGGCGCGGCCGTCACGGACCTCGAGCAGCTGCCGTGGCCCGATGCCCAGGAACGAATATCGGCCGAGCCGCTCGCCACCCTCGACGGACTCGAGGAGATACGCGGGCGTCGTGCCGTCGTCGAGGCGGAGGAAGGCGCCGATCGGCGTCTCGAGATCGGCCGAGCGGGTGGCGCGCAGGAGCAGCGTGTCCGCGTTCGAGGCGAGCCGCTTGGCCTGGGCCAGGCTCAGCGGATCGGTGGTGGTCACGTGCGGCGCCTCCGGTGAATCAAAACGACCTCTCGTCCATCCGGGACGAAAGGCCGAGCCTTCCGCGGTGCCACCCTCATTCGGCGATGCCGCACTCTCCTGACCGACGGACCGTCATCGACGATCGATCGGCGCTGCCCGCTAACGCTGGCGCTCTGCGCCGGAGCCTACTTGCGCCTGCGGCTCTCGCCGTAGCCCGTTCGGTCCGGAGGCTCCCGGGTCCATTCGCCTTCGCCGCCGTCCCGGTTTCCACCAGCCACCGGGTCTCTCTGCCGACGCGCGACGGGTACTCGTCCCGTTCATTGCCCGTATTCGATTAGGCGCGGAGTCTAGGCACGAGTCCGTTGCGGCGTCAACCGGAGGCGGCAGGACGCCCGCGGGAGCCCCCGGCTGGACTGACGGTCAAGGATTCGATGAAATCTGCGTCGCTGGCTGGCCCGTCAGGCCAGAGAGCGGCAGAACACGGCGCGATCCGCCCGTTTCTCGTCACGAACCTGGCCTGGCAGGCCAGACCGCAGCGCATATGCATCAAGAGTAGGGACTGGCAGTCCAGAGAAGCCGCCGCAGGGCGCTTAGGGCGTGCCCGGCATCTTCCTGGCAAGCGTGTGTCCGGCGCGTGGTCGAAGGCCGGCGCGTCGTGACGCGAACCAGCCCCACGCGGCGAGCGCCGGGTGTGAGAATCGCCGCGAACCTCGGAGGTGCGCGTGGCGCTCCAGAACCCCAAACCAGTCATCGCGGTCGTCGGCAGCCTGAACATCGACCTCATCGCGTACACCCAGCGCGTGCCGAACGCGGGCGAGACGCTCATCGGCGACGACTTCCGCATGGGCTTCGGCGGCAAGGGCGCGAACCAGGCCGTGATGGCGGCGCGCCTCGGCGCGAAGGTCTCGATGGTCGGGGCGCTCGGCGACGACGTCTTCGCCGAGATGACGTTCGAGAACCTCGAGCGGCAGGGCGTCGACGCCCGCCACGTCACCCGGGTCGACGGTTCCAGCGGCGTGGCGCCGATCTGGGTCGAGGCCGGTGGGCAGAATCGGATCATCGTCGTGCCCGGCGCGAACGACAGGGTCGATGCGGACGCCGCGGCCGATGCCGTCCGATCGATGTCGGGCGTCCGTGGGGTCATCGGCCAGCTCGAGATCCCGCAGCGGGTCACGCGCGCGGCCTTCCACGCGGCGCAAGCGGTGGGCGCCACGACGATCTTCAACCCCGCGCCGGCTGCGCCTCTCGACCCCGACCTCCTCGCGGTCACGGACTGGCTCATCCCGAACGAGCACGAGCTCGCCCTCACCGCAGGCGGGCCGGTCGATATCGACGACGATGCCGCCCTGATGGCCGGTGCCGCGCGGATCGGCACCCGCCTGGTGGTCACCCTCGGCGCGCGGGGGGCCGCCGTGGTCGGCGATCAGCGGGTCGACCGTCTGCCCGCGGAAATGGTCGATGCCGTCGATTCGACGGGCGCCGGGGATGCGTTCGTCGGAGCGTTCGCGTTCGGGCTCGCTGTCGGCCTCGACGACCTCGCCGCGGTTCGTCTCGGGGTTGCGTGCGCCTCGGACAGCGTGACGCGGCACGGCACGCAGAGCTCGTACGCGAACCCTGGGGGTGCCCGCCGGATCCTGGAGCGTGTCCTCAGGGGCTGAGCATGCGGCGGTCCTGCGGGGCGGCGCCGTGGTGTCTCGGCCTGCCGCCGACTAGTCCTCGAACAGCGCCCAGCCCCCGTCCTCGCCGGGGATGAAGAACGCGTTGTCCGGGTAGCACCAGGCCCACTTCTCGCCAGGCTGCGCCGACTGGATCAGGGCGTGCCTCGTCTCCTGCGAGTGGGCGGTCGCGTGGCGGTTCGGGCTGTTGTCGCAGCAGCCGGTCCTGCCGCAGACGAGGCACTGGCGGAGATGGACCCACGTCGAGCCGATCTCGACACACGCCGTGCACTCGGTTGCGGCGGGCGGCAGGTCGGTCATC
>DASTIE010000207.1:0-4095 GCA_035717865.1 Candidatus Limnocylindrales bacterium | reverse complement strand
TCCGCGAGGCGATGGCGATCGTGGAGCCGGACCTCCTGCCCGGGCGTTACATCAACGAGCTGTCAGACGCTGGGCCGGAGCTGACGCGAGCGAGCTACGGCGACGCGAAGCTGGCGCGGCTGCGCGCCCTCAAGCGCGAGTGGGACGCGGAGAACGTCTTCCACCTGAACCACAACGTCGCGCCCTGACGGTCAGGTACAGCCCTTCCGCCGGACCCCCGTCACCGCAAGCAGCCGCGCCTGGCTGTCCACGGCGACGCCCGCCACCAGGGCGCGAGCCTGGACGACGTAGTTTCCAGGCTGCAGCGCGCAGATCGACCAGGACACCGTCGCCGAACGGCCCGCGCCGAGCTTCGTGACGGTCGTGTTGCCGTTGCCCTTGATGCCGACGCCGGTGGTGTCCACGCGGAGCTCGAGGTCGATGGTCGTGAGGCGGCTCGAACCGAGGTTCGTGACCTTCGCGTCCGCGCGGATCTTGTCGCCGACGCGGGCGCTCGAGGCGGAGAGCGCGAGCTGGACGTCGAGCGCGGCGACCTGCACGGTCGCCTCGATCGAGGCCGACGACTCCGCCTGCAGCGACCCTGCGGTCACCACCGCCAGCAGGACCGCGAGCAACGGCGCGCCGAGCCGCCGCCGCCGGGTCGGGTTCGCGCCGGGCGGCCCGAGCGACTCGCGCGGCCCGAGCGACTCGCGCGGCCCGACCCGGATCACTCCGGGCGCCTCGTCACGGAGATGCTGAACCGCCGCCGCAGGAACCACAGCACCCCGAGCGCCAGCACGAGCAGGGCCCCGATCCAGACCCAGGGGTTCTCGGACAGGAAGCGGAACAGCTGGCGGAAGAACGCGTCGAGGGCGCTGGACGGCTGCACGGTGAAGCTCAGGCGGGCGGCCGCCCCGGCGCCGACCTGCGCGCCGGTGCCGTCGGCGACGATCTGCGGGCCGATCAGGGCCGTGTAGTCGCCGGGCTCGGCGTCAGCGGGAATCGTCAGCTTCGTCGCAACCGGACGAGATTCGCCGACGCCCAGGGTGAGCGTCGCGGGATCGAAGGTGAACCACGCCGCCGGCGGTCGCAGGGCCGCCTGATCGTCGATGTACGACACGGTGATCTGGTAGGAGGTGGATTCGGTGCCGGGGTTCCGGACGCCGAAGGTCGGGAGCCGGTACTCGCCGCCGGGGACGAGCTGCTCGCGGACCGAGATCGTGCCGACGTCGATCGAGACCGCCTTGCCGGCGTCGACCGGCGCCGCGCTCACGATGAGCACGGCGCCGAGTGCCAGCGCGGAGGGTGCGATGCGACGCATGGACGGACCCTACGTCAGCGGCGCAAGCCGCTCACGGCAGGATCGGGCAGGGGATGAACCCCGTGGAGGCCGGGTCGCCGCAGATGTTCCCGGCGATGTACGCCTCCATCTGATCGACGAGCTGGGGGATGAACGAGGACTTGAACGCGTCCGCGAAGTCGCAGGCGAAGCCGCCGGTCAGCGACAGGTCCGCCGACTCCACGCCCGTGACGTTCACGTTCGTCGCGGCGACGTAGTTGGTCGGATCGAGCGGATCCGGATAGCTCTGGAAGTTGAGGTCCGCGGTGCCCGCGAATGTCGTCTGCGCGCCGTTGGCGCTGTTGACGGTGATGTTGCAGGTCACGCCGGACACCGTGGCCGGGATCGGCTGGAGTGTCGCGACGCCGAGCGTGGCGCTGGTGTTCCAGCGCGTCGTCGCCGGGACCTGGACGGATGCGACGTTGGTCGCCTGGATCTGCAGCTGCGGGAGCGGGTTGCTGGGCACGCCGCCGGTGCAGGCCACGAAGTTGCCGCTGCACGTCGCCGGGACGTCGTAGTCCTTGCTTGCCGGCAACAGGTACGCGGCGGCCGCGTCAGCGTTCTCCTGGGTTGCGGGGAGCGCCTCGAGCACGATCGGCGGCACGACGACGTTCGTGGCCAGGTAGTTGATGTGCATGCTCATCGACTGGCCGGCGCCGGTGCTGCCCGGGCAGGCGGTGGAGATCCGGGCCACCTGCGTGGTGGTCGCGGCGCCGTCGAGAGCGCCCAGCTCCTTGTTCTCGGTCGAGAGGGCGGCGATGGCGGCCCCGGCGGGAGTCGCCAGGCCGAGGTGATAGGCGTCGAGGCCCAGCGTGTCCACGCACGTGGTCGCCGTGTCGTCGAGCGTCCAGGCGGCGCCCTGGCCGGCGGCGTCCGTGCCGCTGGCGAAGAGGGTCAGGCCCGCATCGCCACAGTTGGTGACGGTGATGCCGGGGGTGCCGGGGGCATCCTCCGCGCCGAGCGCGAGAATTCCGAAGCTGATGCTGCTCGCGGAGAGCTCGATACAGGCCGCGGCCTGCGCGACCGTGACCTCCGCGTCGACCGTGCCGTTGTCGGCCGAGAAGCCGGCCGTCGTGCTCGCGAGCAGCCCGACCATCGACCCGATCACTGCCAGGACCGGGCCACGTTTTCGTTGCATCGCACCCTCCTCCGTCGTTCTCGAGACACTCGAGCTCGATCGTCGGAGGCTGGCAGGAGGATGTTGCAAATCCGTGGCAGCGCGGATCGAGGCGCATTCTCGGGGGCCTGGCGATACAGGATCAGCGGATGCTCGACGACACATCGACGACATCGCTGACCGGCGCCGACGACGAGACCCCGGATCGGCTGATCGACGCGCGCGCACCGCGTTCGCGGCTACACGACGCGCCATCTCGAGCTGCTGCCGGGGACGTAGCCCCGTCGGATCGCTAGCGGACGTAGATGTCCTGGACGGTCAGCACCGCCCCCGGCTCGAACGACAGGACGTTGAAGCGAAGGGTCGCCCGGAACCGCTCCACGCCCTCCCGCCGGCCGTGCAGGTAGTAGTTGTCGAACGGCCGGCCGTCCGGTTCCAGCGACTCGATCAGGAGCCTGACGCCCGACTCCTCCAGCAGGAAGCCCGCGGGCGCTTGGTCGATCACGGACATGCCGGACTCCTCGAGGATGCCGTTTGCGAGCGAGCCATCGCCGACTTCGATGACAAAGGCTCCGGCATGGTCGATGGGGACGTCGAGGCGCGGAATATCGAGCGGCTGCTCTGCAGCCGCGGCGGCCGTATTCGGCCCCGGCATCCGGGTGGCGCATGAGCTCATGTCGTCGCCGCTGCACGGGACGTCGAAATAGGCTTCGGTCGGGAGCCCCACGTGGATCTCTGGATCATCGGTGCAGAGGACCGTGAACTGGCCGCCGACCCCACAGAACTGGCTTTCCTCGAGACGCGTGCCATCGGCCATGGTGAAGCGCACGCGGACCACGAACTGTGTCGTCCGAGTGCAGAGCCTGGTGCCGTCATTGCCCTCCGCGCACGAATCACCGAGGAGCTCGATGGCGGTGGCCTCCTGTGGGACGATCCCCGCCTGGCTCGCGAGCGCGTCGACGATCGCTGCGCATCGCCCTGGTGAGAGGTCAAAGGCTGGGCAGCCCGCCGGATACGGCAGTGGAACCTGTGGGCCCGCGCCGCCGGCGCCGACCATCTCGCACCCAGCGAGCAGCACCGACGAGAGCGCGAGGATTGCGGAGGCAAAGCGGACGCGTCCCGAGCCTGACATCCGATCCTCCCTGCGATGGTCGCGACGCGACCGCGTGCAGAGGTTGCGGGCCGAGACGTGGATCGCGCGAGCGGTGCGTGCCGAACCGCTCACTGCGTGGTTCTACGCAGTCCTGCCGGACGGCCTGGCAGGCCAGGTGGCGACGACGGTCGCGCGAGGTGGGGGCGTGGTCGCCAGCGAGCCGCCGGTGGACCTGGCTTCGGTCGCCATGTCCGTGAGCCCCCGGCCGCCGCCGGAGGACGTTGAGGCGGCCGGGCCGTTGCCGTCGCCATCGCCGTCGTCGCTCACCGCGAGCACGACGCGCCCTCGATCGACGGAGAGCCGGATCGTGGCCACGGACGCGCCGGCGTGGCGCGCCACGTTGTCGACCGCGAGCAGCGCGATCCGGAACGCGGCGCGAGCGATCCCTGCCGGCACCGCATCGCGGGCCTCGACGCCGGGGCCCTCCAGCTCCAGCTCCACCCGCAACGTGCCGGCCTGCTCAGTCCGCTCCGCGAGCCACTCCAGCGCGGCCACGAGCCCGAACTC
>DASTIE010000206.1:0-18050 GCA_035717865.1 Candidatus Limnocylindrales bacterium | reverse complement strand
GAAGTAGTCCCTGACGTAGTCGCGCACGGACAGCGGCAGGTAGCCGCGATCCAGCGTGAGCTGCGCGAAGTCCGCGAACTCCGCGTAGACCTTCTGGTAGTTCACGTACGAGCCCGGGTCCACGCCGGCGCCCTGCTGGTTCCCCTGCGTGACCTGGCCGTCGCCACCAATGCCCGAGACGTAGGACGGGTCGCCGGGCTGGCCGATCCGATCGAACGGGGCAAAGACGTTCCCGAGGTCGCCACCGAGCTCTCCGGGGCGGTTCGGGTTCGTGGGGCCGCCGAGGTTGCTCGTTCCGCCGATGCCCTGGCCGAGATGCTGGGCGTTCGAGCCGCCGCCACCGATGGCGCCCTGACCGGAACCCTGGCCCTGACCTTGCCCCTGCCCCTGACCCTGACCCTGACCCTGACCTTGCCCTTGCCCCTGGCCCTGCCCCGGCTGGCCGCTCTGGCCGGGCTGCTGCCCCTGCCCCTGGCCTTGCCCCTGCTGCCCCTGGCCCTGCTGGCCGGCATTCGCGAGGTCGCGGCGGGCATCCTGCAGCCGGTTCGCGGCGGAAGCGAGGTCGCGGTTCTGCGCGACGCGATCGGATGCGTCGCCCAGCGCATCGGACAGTCGTTCGAGCGCCTCCCGGGCCGTGGCCGCATCGCCCTGCGCGAGGCTCTGCGCGGCATCTCGCAGCGCCTGGCTCGCGGCGGCACCGGCCTGGCCGGCGGCGCCCTCGAGACCCGCGAGCTGTTCCGCGAGCTCCTTCTGCTCCTCCGGCGTCATCTCGTCGACCTTGTCGGCGACGCTCCTGACGTCCTTCTGGGCCTCCTTCGGGTCACCGTCCGGGTTCGCCTGGGCGTTCCCCGTCGCGGCGCGAGACAGGCCCCGGCTGAGCGCGGACAGCGCCGCCGCCCGCGTCTCGTTCGCAGGGTCGAGCTGCGCGCGGAGGGCGGCTTCGATCGAACCGAGCTTCGCGAGGTTGGCATCGAGCTTGTCCGGGTTCTGCCGCAGCTGCTTCGCGAGCTCGCGCAGCTCCTGTGCGAGGCGCGTGCGCGGGTCGTCGGCCGAGGCGCCCTTCTTCTCGAGCTCCTCGGCCAGCTTGTCGATGCGCTCGGCCTGCGCTGTCGCCTCCTCGCGCACCTCCCGGGCCTGGGCGATCGCCGCGTCCTGGGGGTTCGGCAGGAGGACCACGGGCGCGAGCGCGAGGGCCGCCACGAGCGCGATCGCGGCCGGCTGCCGCGAAAGGCGGGGGCGGAACAGGTTCGAAGGCAGCAGTCGCAGGCTTGCGAGCGTGTCGCGGCGCTGTCGGAGCACGAAGCGGCGCTGCTCCTCGTCTGCATCGATGACGGCGTCCTCCGCCCCGGTGTTCTCGGCGGTGCCCTCGAGGGGCGCACGGGCGCTCTCCGGGAATGCCACCGCGAGCGCCAGTGAGCTGGCCGCGCGGTCGCCGAGCCCGCCTTCGCGATCGACTGCGATCGCCGTTTCGCCGAGCCGCGGCCGCGAGCCGACGGCCAGCACGAGCAGTGCCAGTCCGGCCACGAGAAGGATGGAGATCGCGATGGTCGGGGCGAGCTCGATCGGGATGAGCCGCGCAACGGCCCAGAGGCCCAGCTGCGCGACGACGGCGGCGGCGACCACGATCCACGCCCGGCGAACGATCCGCCGAAGCCACAGGCGCCGGCCGTACGGGACCAGGAGGCGCCGGATCGAGAGAAGGTCGGGATCCAGCGCGGGGCCGAGCGCGGCTCGCGGGTCGATCGGGACGAGCTGCTCCGTCGGCGCGGCTACGCGCCGCCCGAGCGCCGGGAAAGGCCGCGGCAGCGACCTGCCGACCTGGAGCTTCGGCCGCGCGATGCGGAGCCGGTTCCGGCGGGCGTTCGAACCGGTCGAGGTCATGGAGCGCTCCTGCTGCGAATGAGGCGGCGCACGGGACCCGGCAGGCTGGGACGCCAGCGGCGCGTCGGTGAGACGAACTGCACGGAAGCGAGGGTGAGGACGAGCGCCAGGAAGAGGAAGCTCAGGACGCTCTTCGGCCAGAAGCGGTCGCGGAAAGAGGCTTCGGCGGCAGCGGCCACGTCGGCGTCGGCGATGTTGCCGTCTCCGGCCACGGGCACGTCACCCTTGCCGACGAACGGGACGCCGGAGCGGTCATTGACGTCGAACCTGAGGCCGGGCGCGCTCCCACCGCCGCTGTTGTCGTCCTGCGGGAAGTCCACACCGGGCATCGGCTGGGGCTCCGTCGGATCCACGCCCGGCGGGAACATCCGGTCCTGCGGGGTGTTCACGACGGTCGAGATCAGCCCGCACGTCCCCCCGAACGCGCCGTCCTCGGTGCCGCAGAGCACGTCCGCCTGGGCCACGAAGGGGTTCAGGTACAGGATCGCCTCCGAGGGCTGCTTGCGCAGGCCGTTCGAGCCGACGTCCCCGGTGCCGGTGAAGAAGACCCAGACGAAGAACGTCCCGATCACGAGAGCGAGGGTCACCACGAACGTCAGGCCCGTCGAGGCGCCCGTCCGGCGCGTGAGCGCGGAGAAGAAGATGCCGACCGAGCCGAGGCCGATGACGGTCGCAAACAGCACCAGGTAGCCGCGGATGACGTCGTCCGGCGCCACGCCCCCGAACACGAACACCAGGGCTGTGACCGGGATCGACGCCAGGATCAGCACGAAGATCCAGGCCAGGGCGCTGAAGAGCTTGCCGAGGACGATCGCGAACGACGAGATCGGCGTGACGGCGAGGAGGTCGAGCGTCTGGTGCTCGCGCTCGCTGCTGATCGCGCCTGCCGTCGCCGCGGGCGCGAGGACCGCGACCATCAGGGTCTGGAGCATCAGGAGGCCGAGGAAGATGCCGCGCCCGATCGTGGCCGACGCGTATGTCGCCTGGCCGCCGTAGGACGCCATGCCGCGGATCGATTCCTCCTGGAGTTGCTGCAGCATCCACGCGAAGACCGCGAGCAGGAGGATGTGGATCGTCACCACGATGAACGCCCGCCGGCCGCGCATCCGGCCGCGCAGCTCCTTGACGATGATCGCGCTGATCCCGGCGGGCAGGCTCACCGGCAGGCGCCGCCCGCGAAGCGAGAGCCGGCTTGCAACGGCCGTCATGCCAGCGGGGCTCCGCTGGTGGCCTCGTCGCGATCCGTGACCTGGAGGAACAGCTCCTGCAGGTCCGTCGCCGCGGGCGAGTAGCTGGCGATTCGGATGCTCGAGCCGACCGCCGCGGCGAGCAGCTGGGCGGCGCCGGTCTCGTCGCCGCGGAACCCGATTTCGATCAGTCCGGCGTCGAGTGCCGCCGAGGCCACGTCCGGCTGGAGCTCGAACCAGGCGCGCGCGGCCTCGATGGCCTCCGTATCGCCGAGGACCCGGACGCGGAGCACCTCGCCGACGCGCAGCTTCTGCCCGATGTCCGCAATCGTCCCTGCGGCGAGGACGCGGCCACGATCGACGATCGCGACCGAGGTGCAGAGCTCCTCGAGCTCGGGGAGGATGTGGCTGCTGATCACGATCGTCTTGCCGAGCGTCCGCAGCTCCCGCAGCAGCTCCCGGAGCTCGACGCGCGCCCTCGGGTCCAGGCCGGAGGCCGGCTCGTCCAGGAGCAGCACCTGCGGATCGTGCACGAGCGCGTGGGCGAGGCACAGGCGCTGCTGCATCCCGCGCGAGAGGCTCAGGACGTACGCGTCGCGCTTCGCGGCGAGGTCCACCAGCTCCAGCAGGTCGCCGATCATCCGTTTCCGACGCGCGGCTCCGAGCCCGTAGCAACGACCGAAGAAGTCGAGGTACTCCCAGACCTTCATGTCGTCATAGACCCCGAAGCTGTCCGGCATGTAGCCGAGGACGCGACGCACTGCCTGGGGGTTCCTCGTCACCGACTCGCCGGCGATCAGCGCCTCGCCAGACGTCGGCATCAGGAGCGTCGCGAGCATCCGGAGCATCGTCGTCTTGCCGGCGCCGTTCGGGCCGACCAGCCCGAAGATCTCGCCCTCCGGGATCTCGAGGTCCACGCCACCCACGGCGAGCGTGCCCGGGTAGCGCTTCACGAGCCCGCGGGCCTCGACGATGGCGGTCATTCGACGTCTCCCTCCAGCACGAGCTGGAACCCGAAGCCGGCCTGCAGCTCCGGATTGTCGTTGACGAACCGCATGAGGACCTGGCCCGTCGCCGGGTCTGCATAGCGCTGGGGGTTAAGCAGGTTGTAGACCGTGTCGCTGGACATGCGCGGAAGCCGGAGCCAGCGGCCCTCGCCGCTGCGATCGAAGACCTCGACCTCCGGCAGGAAGTCCTCGCGCCGCGCCTGGCAGCCCTTCGGCAGCGTGTTGTTCGAATCCGTGCACACGATCGTCGTCTCGGCCAGCGGCTCAATGTCCTTGCCCTTGCCAAGCTCGCCCAGCCCGCCGCCGCCCGAGATGAGCCCCAGGCGCAGGCCGGAAGCGCTGAACGTGCCCTCGAACGGGATCGGCTGGTAGGCGAGGGTCGCCGAGCCGTTGCCAAGGTTGAGGAAGAAGCGATCCTTCGAGAACTGGCCGTCGGCCTCGACCACCGTCGAGCGCATCAGGTCGGACGAGAAGGCCACGTGGCCGGCGATGCCGATCTCGACCGGCACGTAGTACAGGACGTTGCCGGTCTGTCGAGGCGTCTCCGACCCGAGCTTGACATCGAGCGTCTGCTTCTGGCCGAAGGCCATGATGACGGCCTGGTCGAGCGACAGCGAGCCGTTGGACATGCCCGTTGGGTCGAAGGTCAGCTGGTTGACGAGCTGGTAGCGAATCGAGCGGCGGACCGCGGCCGGCGTGTCGTTGTCGAATGCGGCGCCGATGACCTGGTCGGCGAGCGACGCGCCGAACGGGTTGTCGCGGATCGTGAGCCGGACGTCGCGGGATTCGCCGGGCGGAACGTCGCCGAGGACGGCGACGGAGCTGCCAAGGACGACCGCGACGTTCTCGAGCGGCTCCTCCGAGGCGTTCTCGAAGGTGCCCGTCAGGCTGCGGTCCACGAGGTGGAGGTCGGCGCGCATCCGCGGTGCGCTGACGGGCACCTGGGCGCGCACGATCCGGATCGATCCGGTGCCCACGGACAGGTTCCGGATCGCCGACGACTCTTCCTCCCCGGTGCCCTGGACGATGTCGAGGGTCGTGCTGCCCTGGCCGAACGGGTCGCCGGAGATGGGGGAGGCAAGGAGGGCGCCGCCCGGGACCTCCACGCGATAGGTGGCGCGGGTCGGCGAGAAGACCCCGAAGTACACCTGCGCGGTGGCCTCGGTCGCGTCCGGCGCGCCGTGGACGATCGCGACCTCGTTGACGACGACGTCGGTGCCCTTGAGGAGGGCGCCGTAGCCGAACGCCGCGGCCGTGAACCCGAGCACCAGGACCGGCATCGTGATCCACGCCAGCTCGCGGCGGTCCAGCCGCTTCAGGATCAGGTAGTTGATCGGTCCGATGATCAGGATGTATGCCCCGATGATGCCGAGCAGGCCCTCCGTCGGCGGGAGGGCCAGGGCCGGCAGCTGGTAGACCGCGTTGAGGATCTGGCTGTCGTCGATCAGCAGCGTGCCGTCGCTCGTTCGGGCCGGCAGGACGCTCCGCCACAGCGACTCGACGGCCTTGTCCTCGCCGATCCACGACGACGTGGGATCGAAGCCGAGGATCGTGACGCGCCCGGCGCCGTACCCGAGCTCCGCGGCGATCGCGCGGTCGCCGGCAGTGGCCAGCGCGCGGCCGCGCGCAAGGGCGCCGACCATCGCCGGGACGTCCGCGGCGCCGTCCGGTGCCGAGCCAAGGATCGAGGCGAACGCCTCCGGAGCGGCGTCGACGGTTGCGGTCGGGCGGTAGGGGAGGATGTCGTCGGGGAAGGCGGACAGCGTTCCGATCCCCGCGCTGCCGCCGACGATCACGAGCCGGCCGCCGGCGGCGATCCAGCGCCGCATGGCCTCCAGCTGCTCGGGCGTGAGGTTGTTGCTGTCCAGGTCCTGCCAGACCAGGCGATCCAGCGCCGACCAGCCCTCGACGCGGCTCGGCAGGTCGCCGATCGTCAGCGGGAAGACCGCCGGCTCCAGGCCGCGCGTGCTCGACGGCAGGTGCATCTGGGAGATCAGCGCACCGGGCTGCTCGGCGAGCACGCCGACGACGAGCTGCGTCGCGTCGTGGACGAGGTAGGCGACGGAGACGCTCTCGAGCTCTCGCCCGTCGTCCGCGACGAGGTCGATCGTCACGTTCCGCCCGAAGGCCGGCGGCTGGGCGTGGAGGACGTACGTCTGGTGAGAGTTGGTGGGCAGCTTGACGGCCATCGCGTAGCGCGCGTTGGACTCCGACCCACCATCCATCCGGAGCTCGCCCGTGATCGGCGGACCGTCGTTCTGGAGGTCGACCTCGATCGCGGTCCACGAGCCGCCGCGGGCGTGGCCCTGCAGGAGCACCCGGGCATTCATGTTCAACGGGCCGGCCGCCGAACCGGCGATGGCCAGGGGACCGAGCAGGACGGCGCCGGCGGCGAGCACGGACGCGAGTCGAAGCGCCAGTCGTGCACGCACGCCTGTGCTGGTGCTCGACGGCCGCAGCGGCACGCGTCCTCCTCGTGAATGGTCGGCGGTGGATCGCGGGCCCTCTGAGTGCTCCGCTGCCGACCCAAGACGCCGCACGCCCCCGAGAAGTTGCGCGGCGGCCGGGGCGGGACTCGACGTCGCAGGCCGCCCGGCACGCCTATCGTACGATTCCGGCCCGTGCCGTCCATCCATCCATTTCGCGCGCTCCGGTACTCCCGCGAGCTCGTTCCCGATCTCTCGGCCGTGGTCGCGCCGCCGTACGACGTCATCGCCCCCGACGAGCACCGACGCCTGCTCGCGCGCGACCCGCGGAACGTCGTCCGGCTGGACCTGCCGCCGGACGAGCCCGGCGATCCCGAGGACGAGCGCTACCGCCGCGCGGGCCGGACGCTTGCCGCATGGCGCTCCGAGGGCGTCCTGCGGCGCGACCCGCGGCCGGCGCTGTACGCGTACGAGCAGCGCTATCTCGTGCCCGGCACGGAGCGAGAGGCGACCCGTCGGGGGGTCTTCGCGCGGGTGACCCTCGAGCCGTTCGGGCCGCACAGCGGCATTCGGGCCCACGAGCGGACGCTCGCGGAGCCGCGCGAGGATCGCTATCGCCTGCTCCGCGCCACCAACGTCAACACCAGCCCGGTGGTCGGGCTCGCGGAGGATCAGAGCGGAACCGTTCCCGAGTGGCTGCGTGCGGTCGCCGGCACGCCGCCGGTTTCGGAGCTGGTCGACGACGCCGGGGTGGAGCACCGGCTCTGGATGAGCGCGATGGGCGAGGACGAGGCACGCGATGCGCAGCTCGCGGCGGTCGCCGAGCGCCTGGGCGCCGGCCCGATCACCCTGGCCGACGGACACCATCGCTACGAGACGGCATTGCGCTATGCGGACGATCGACGTCGCGGACCGGCGCTCGAGGAGCGGCCCGCCTGGGCCGAGATCCTGATGCTGCTCCTCGAGCCGGCCGAGGGACCGCTCACGGTGCTGCCGACGCACCGCGTGCTGCTCGGGCTGCCGGACGGCGCAGGCGCGGCGATGCTGGAGCGCGCGTCGGAGCTGTTCGAAGTGGAGCGGGGCGTGAGCGCGGACCAGCTCGTGGCCGCCTTCGATGGCTCCCGCGACGTTCGTGGCGGCGAGGGTCGCTTCGGGCTGTGGACGCGCCATGGGGGCGCGATCCTGCGCGCGCGGCGCTCGGCCTTCGAGCCGTTCCTGCCGGCCGGCGGCATCGCGGTCCGGCGGCTGGACGTGACCCTCGCCTCCGTGGCCATCGAGCGGCTCGCGGGAATCGACCCGGGCGCTGTCGCCGAGGGCCGCCTCGCGTTTACGATGTCCGCCGCGGAGGCCGTCCGATGGGTCGACGAGGGGGCCGCACCGACGGCCGGCCTGCCCGCGTCCGCGGCGCTGCTCCTTGATCCCACGCCCGCCTCGGAGATCGTCGCCGTCGCCGCCGAGGGCGACGTCATGCCCCAGAAGAGCACCTACATCTACCCGAAGGCCCTGACCGGCCTCGTGATCAACCCGCTCGAGTAGCGCTCGAGCCCGTCACCGGAGGTCCGATGGCCCCGCCCGCCGACGTCACGCTGCCCCCGCCGAGCCGGCCCGTCCGCAAGGACGAGATCGAGCTCGCCGATCGCGGACTGTACATCGAGTCCTGGCTCCCGGAGCGTCGATCGCGCCGGCGGCCGTTGCTGTTCGTCCACGGCGAGCTGGGTGGCTCGTGGGCCTGGGAGCGCTTTCTCGGCTACTTCGCGGGGCGCGGCTGGGAAGGCCACGCCCTCAACCTCCGGAACCACCACTGGAGCCAGACGGCCGACCCGACGGAGCTGTCGTTCGAGTCGTTCGTGGAGGACGTGGGCGCCGCGATGGACCGGCTCGGGCCGACCGTAGTGGCCGTCGGGCACGGTATGGGCGGGTTGCTCGTGCTCAAGGCCGCGGAGCGGCACGGCGTCAGCGCCCTGGTGCTGATCGCATCGGAGCTACCGGGCGACGTCCGGGAGCCGACCGAGCCGCATCGCATCCGCGAGGTGCCGGAGATGTTCGGCCCGTCGCTGCTCGGTTGGGCGACGCTGCCGGAGAGGCTCCAGCGCGACCATCGCGACCTGAATCTCGCCGACGTGCTACGGATCCAGCACCTGATGGGCCAGAAGCCGCACGAGTCGGGGCGGGCTCGGCGCACGATGCTGCGCGGCGTCAAGGTCGATCCGGCGAAGCTCGCCGAGGTGCCGAAGCTCGTCATCGGGGGCGGCCTGGATCGGGTCGTGCCGCTGGACGCCTCAGAGCGGCTCGCGTCGTGGCTCGGCGCGGAATACGAGCCCTTCGGCGCTCACTCCCACTACGGGCTGATCCTGGGCGAGGAGGGCTATTCGCAGGTCGCGGACTCGATCCGCAGCTTCCTGGAGGCCCACCGGCTGTAGCCTCGTTGGCGGCGCGGAAGCCGTCGGCTGGTAGAATGACTGTGTGCGCGGCACGCTTCGTGTGCCCGCTCGTCCGTGCCGCATTCGTCTAGAGGCCCAGGACACCGCCCTCTCAAGGCGGAGATCATCGGTTCGAATCCGATATGCGGTACCACCCCTCGCCCCGTGCTGCGACGGTCGCCCACTGCACCGCGGCGTTGGCAAGCGTGAGCCCTAGACCATCCCCCGGGCGGCCCACGCCCGAGCCTCGATGGTGAACGGCGGCGGCCCGGTGAGCTCGCGGGCGACGTCCCTGATCGCCTCGACGCGGGTCGGATCAGCATGCTTGATGTACTTGCCCGCCGGACCGACGCCGAGCGTGTAGGGCTCCCACCAGCCCTCGAAGCTGGCGTGCTCGAGGTCGGCGACGACGACCGAGCCCTCCACGTCGCGGAGCCCAGCGGCGCCCAGGATCTCGACGAGGTCGCCGGGGGCGCTGCCGGCGAGGCCCGCCTCGTTCTCGGCGTCCGGCTCCACGCGGGCCACCGCCTCCCAGAACAGGCTGACCGGACCGGTTCCGTGCGCGTGGTCCCACACGCACGCCGCAACGACCCCGCCGGGCCGGGTCACCCTGGCCATCTCGCGGATCCCCGCGACCGGGTCCGTCATGAAGTGGACGACGAGCTGCGCGATCGCGGCATCGAAGGCGTTGTCGTCGAATGGCAGCGCCTCCGCCGTTCCCCGGCGCACGTCCAAACCCGGAAAGCGTTCGCGCGCGGCGTGGACGAACGGCTCGGACGGGTCGACTGCCGTGACCTGCTCGGGCCCGACGCGACGCACCAGCTCCGCGGTGAGCGCGCCCGGACCGCAGCCGACGTCGAGGACGCGCTGTCCCGGTGCGACGGCACCCAGGTCTGCCATCTGTGGCGAGAGGAGCCGCGAGTAGCGGCCCATGAAGCGATCGTAGGCCTCGGCGGCGACGTCGAACGACATCGTCGCATTGTGGCGCACCGTCCTAGGCTCGGGAGCGTGACCAGGCCCGGGCTCGTCGGCTTCCGCATCTCGGCCACCGGCTCCCGGGGCATCGACTGGGCGACGCTGGACGCGACGTGGTCCGTCGCCGGCGGGCTGGACGTCTTCTCCGCGGGCTGGATGAGCGACCACCTGAGCGACGTCAGTCGGGGCCGCGGCGGGCCGGCGTTCGAGGCACTCAGCACGGCGGCGGCGCTCGCGCATCGCGTGCCGGGCAAGTGGATCGGAATCGCGGTGGTCGCGAACACGTTCCGGCACCCGGCGATCGTGGCCAAGGCGGCGACCGTGATCGACAACACCACCGGCGGGCGGTTCATCCTCGGGCTCGGCGCCGGCTGGCACGAGGGCGAACACGAGGCATTCGGAATTCCGCTCCCACCGATGGCGGAGCGCTTCGCGAGGTACGAGAGTGCGGTCGCGACCCTCGCGGCGCTGTTCTCCGATGCCGCGCGCGGGGAGCCCGGCGTGACCCGCCCGGACCCGTTCTACCCGATCGATCGCGCGACCCTGGAGCCCGCGCCCCTTCGGCCCGGCGGACCGGCACTCTGGCTCGGCGGCCAGCGAGCGCGCGGGATCGCGCTCGCGGCTCGCTACGCCGAGGGCTGGATCATGCCGGGCACGCATGCCGGGAACGTCCCGTACTTCGCGGATCGGCGGGCCGCGATCCTTCGCGCACTCGAGGCCGAGGGTCGCGACCCCGCGACGTTCACGTTCGCCGGACAGGTGAGCGTCAGGACGGGCAGCGCGGGGCACGCAGCGGCGCGCGAGAGCGCCATCGCGCTGGTTCGTGCCGGCGCGGCCCACGTCACCCTGGGTGTCGCGGCCCTGGGCGGACCCGACGCCATGGCGGCGATGGCCAGCGAGGTCGCCGAGCCGGTCCGCGATGCGACCGGGCGCGCCTGAACCCGTATCCTCGACCGCCATGCGCCGGCTTGTGATCCTGACCGAGGGCCAGTTCGGGCCGCACCACGGCAAGACCGCAATGGGCGTGATCCGCTACGGAACAGATCCCATCGCCGCCGTCCTCGACTCCTCGATCGCGGGCCGCAACATCAGCGAGTGGGTGCCCGGCAGGGACATCCCGGCGGTCGCGACCCTCCCGGAGGCGCTGGCGCTTCCGCAGCCGCCGGACACGCTGCTGATCGGGATCGCGCCGACCGGCGGCAAGCTCCCGGATTCGTGGCGGCGGATCATCCTCGACGCGATCGAGGCCGGCCTGGACGTCCATTCGGGACTGCACACGTTCCTCGCCGACGACCCCGAGTTCTCCTCGGCGGCCCACGCCAGGGGCGTCCAGGTCGTCGACTTCCGGCGGCCGCCGGAGCGCAGCGAGACAGCGGTCGGGCGGCCGCACGCGCGGGGGAAGCGGGTGATCCTCACGGTCGGGACCGATTGCGCCATCGGCAAGATGTCGGTCGCGCTGGAGCTGCGGAAGGCGGCGCGGGCCGCCGGGGACTCCGTGGCGTTCGTGCCGACGGGCCAGACCGGGATGATGATCGACGGCTGGGGCGTGGCGGTCGACCGGGTCATCAGCGACTTCGCGCAGGGCACGGTCGAGTGGATGGTCGAGGAGGGCGAGGCGCGCGGCGACTGGGTCATCGTGGAGGGCCAGGGCTCGCTCGACCACCCGGCGTACTCGTCCGTGACGCTCGGGCTCATCCACGGCTCGACCCCGCACGCGATGGTCATGGTCCACAAGCCGGGGCTCGCGGCCCACGACTTCGACCATCGACCGGACGTCTCGTTCCCG
Organism: Candidatus Limnocylindrales bacterium; assembly: GCA_035717865.1. Taxonomy (GTDB): domain Bacteria; phylum Chloroflexota; class Limnocylindria; order Limnocylindrales; family CSP1-4; genus UBA5189. Next base: position 6,368 of record DASTIE010000206.1, on the reverse strand, counting down.
ATCGCGAAGCTGCCGGGGTTCATCGCGCTGCACGAGCAGGTCGCCGGACTCGTCGCTCCGTCGAAGGTCGTGGCGATGGCGCTCAACACTTCGCTGATCGCGTCCGAGGACGAGGCTCGACGGGTGATCGAGGCGATCTCCGCGGAGACCGGCCTCCCCGCGGACGACCCGGTGCGGTTCGGTGCCGACCGGCTGTGGCCGGCGGTTCGCGAGGCCGTCGATGCATTGCCGTGGGTGAAGGGCGCGCTGCCCGTCGTCGCGTGAGCCTCTCCATCCGTCACGAGGTCCTGCACCTCCCGCTCCGTGATCCCTTCCGGATCGCGCGCGCAGACCACGGCTCCGGCCTCGAGGTGACGACCCTCGTCGTCGAGCTGGCCGACGATCGATTTACGGGCGTGGTCGGGTTAGGGGAGGGCTACCCGGGGCTCTTCTACGGCGAGACGGTCGACACGGTCCCGGCCGTGCTGCCGCTCCTGCTCGGAGCTGCCGGCGAGCCCGAGCCCTCGGCCGTGTGGCTCCGTGGCGCCAGCGAGCGGGTCGAGGCGGCCATCCGCTGGAACGGCGCCGCGAAATGCGCGGTCGACACCGCCCTGCACGACCTGGTCGGCAAGCTCATCGGCGAGCCAGTCCATCGGCTGCTCGGGCTCTCCACGGACATCCCCCCGACCGATTTCACGCTCGGCCTCGACGAGCCCGAGGTCGTCGCCGAGCGCGCGCGGCGCGCCGCCGCCTTTCCGGCGCTCAAGATCAAGGTCGGCGGTCCCGCGGATCTGGCGACCCTGGAGGCGGTGCGCGAGGTCTACGACAAGCCGATCCGGGTTGACGCGAACACCGGCTGGACCCCCGAGACGGCGCGGCAGCTGCTCCCGGCGATGGTCGACCTGGGAGTCGAGCTCATCGAGCAGCCATTCCCGGCGACGCGGCTCGGCTGGCTGGCGGACCTGCAGGCCGCTTCGACATTGCCGATCGTGGCCGATGAGTCCTGCGTGAACATCGAGGACCTCGACGCGCTCGTCGGCGTCACCGCCGGGGTGAACGTGAAGCTCGCGAAGTGCGGCGGGCCGGGCGCGGCGGCGCGGATGCTGGCGCGGGCGAAGGAGCTCGGCTTCCGGTCGTTCCTGGGCTGCATGGAGGAGACCTCGGTCGGGATCGCAGCGTCTGCGGCGGTGGCATCACTCGCCGAATGGGTCGACCTCGATGGCAACCTGCTGCTCGCGGACGAGCCGTTCGAGGGCCTGGACCTCGGCTCGGACCATCGCTGGCTGCTGACCGACGGCCCCGGGCTCGGGGTCGCGCGCCGGTCCTGAGGCGGTCCCGGTCTGGCGCCCGAGCGGTGCCTGGAGGCACCTGTGGATAAGTTCGTGGACGAAAAGGTGGACATCCCCCCTTCCGGGGAAAACCGCCCCCGCCGTACCATGGTCGAGCACTCATCGACCGCGCCGGGAAGCGGGTCATCGGCATCTCGACAACGCCCAACAGCGGGCCTGCGGTCCATCACGCCGTGGCGTCCGGGTCAGCCCCGCTGTGCCCCAGAGGGGATGAGGAGGAACTGTATCGATGGTCGCGCGCCCTGCGGCTGCGCCCCACTTCACGGCCGATGCCGTCGAGTTCATCCGGTTCTGCTACGGCCGGCGCCGGGTCGGGTGGCCCGAGCTCTACGACGAGATGTGCGCCGTCGCCAGCCGGGGCCTCTTCCGCGGCTGGGGGCCGGACGACCTCGAGACGCACGGCATCCGATTCGGCCTCCTGGACATGGCCGCCCTCTCACTGACCGTCGCGGAGATCGTGGCGGAAGACCGGGCGCGGTCGAAGGCCACCGTCTCGGCGTCCGCAAGAGCGGCCGCCCCCGCCTGAGGGCGACCGTCCAGGCGACACGCCGCGCAGGGGGGCCGGGCGGTCACCGAGCGGTGTGGCGCCGGAAGCGTGATCAGGCGCGGATGCGGCGCCTTGCCATCTCGCCCTCGATCTGGCGCTCGGCCTCCACGTAGCCGTCGATCTGCTCGCGGAGCTGGTTCGCCTCGGGGGTGTAGAGGTGGACCTGCTGCTGCAGGATGTACGACAGCCGCCGGCTGGTCATCCGGACGTGGTCCAGGTTCTTCATCAGGACGAGCGGGTCCATCGCCGCGAGGTCCGACGGGTGGTACATCTGCTTCACGGTGGAGATGCTACAGCCGGCTCGGCGCCGTCGCGAGACAGTGCCGAGCGATGGCTGCGGGGATGTCGGCGGGGAGCGTCAGCCGCCGGCCTTCAGCTGGGACAGGCGGGTCTCCACCTCGAGCTCGTCCGCGTCGTCGTCGAGCGACGCGAACTGCTCCTCGAGCGACGAGGCCGAGACCTCTTCCATCCCGCGGACCTGGGCCTCCTGGCGCCGCACCCGCTCCTCGAAGCGGTTGAGCTCGCTGGTCGGATCCATGACGGACGCGCTCTTGAGCGTCTCCTGGACGCTTTGCTGGGCCTGCGCCATCTTCGCCCGGCTGACCAGCTCGTCGCGCTTCTGAACGAGCTCCTCGCGGCGAGCGCGCAGCTTGTTCAGGCCGTCCTTGAGCTTGTCGGCGAGCTCGGTCTGCTGGCTCGCCTGCGTCTCGAGCGTCCTGGCCTGGCTCTCATAGCCGATCTGCCGGCGGAGCGCGATCTTGGCGAGCTCGTCGAACCGGTCCGCCTCCGCCGCGTTACCGCCGGTCCGCAGCTCGTCCGCTCGGCGCGACGCGGCCTGGGCCTTGCGACCCCACTCGTCGACCGCCTCGCGGGCCTCGCGTGCGTCGTCCTCGACCAGCCGGAGGTTGCCGACCGTCTGGGCCACGGCCTCCTCGGCCTCCGCGATGTTGTTGGTGAAGTCGCGAACGAGCTGGTCGAGCATCTTCTCCGGGTCTTCAGCCGAGTCGAGCATCGCGTTGACGTTCGCCCGAACGAGCTGGCCGATCCGCCCGAGGATCGAGGTCTGGGCCATTCGTGGTTCCTCCTTCGTTGTCCGTTGGTTCCAAGCCTACCGATGCCTGCATGAATCCGGCGGCGCGGTCACCAGCGACCACCCGAGGAGTGCCCGCCGCCGCCACCGCCACCGCTGCTGCCACCGCCACCGAAGCCGCCGAACCCGCCGCCGGCGCTATGGCCGCCGCCGCCCCAGCCGCCACCACCGAACCCGCCACCCCCGCTGGGGGCCCCCGGGGAGCCGCCGCCAGAGCCCCACGGCGACCCGCCCCAGCCGCCGCCGCGGCCACCGCGCCCACCGCCGCTGAGGATGCCGCCGATGATCCCGCCGAGCACCGCCCCGGCGATGTCAGCGCCGCTCGAGGATGCACCTGGGCCGCCGCCATTCCAGCGGGAGAAATCCGTGGCGGCGAGCGAGTACGCCTCGCCGGCCAAGCGATCCGCGCGATTGGCAAGGTCGAGCGCCTGCCTGGGATCCGTGGCAGCGAGGGCGTTCGCCTGGTCCAGCAGCTGATGCGCAGATGCGAGCCGGGTCCGGGCTGTGCGCCGGACGCCCCCGCCGCGAGGTCCGATATATGCAGCCGCCCGGTCGACCTCGGCCTCCGCCGCGGTGAGCGCGGATGCAAGGGCCGATGCGAGGCGCGCTTCCTGCTCCGCGTCGTTGCGGAGCTCTGACAGGAGCTTCGCTGCGCCGGTCTGGGCGTCCGCTGCCTGGTGCCCGGCGGCGATCGGATCCATGGGTCGCGCGGCGGCGGCGGCACGTGCGACGCGAATTGCCCGTTCCACGTCGGCAAGAGCCTCGCGCCGCCCAGGCTCAGGGCCGGTCGGGTCGGCTGCGATCGCGGCCTCCGCGGCATCGAGGTCCCGCTCCGCGGCGCCGAGCTGCTGCGGCAGGGCCATCTCGGCGTCCGCGAGCGTCGTCGCGAGCTTGTCGATCGCGTCCAGGAGCGCGGCGGCGCCGGCGATCCCGCGCTGGGCCACCACGAGATGGCGCGCGACACCGGAGCCGCCCTGGGAGCCGGCGGCAGCGAGGGAACTGCGAGCTCGCTCCATCGCGGCACGCGCCCCATCGATGCCCTTCCGCGCCTCGATGCCGTTGCCCTTCACGGCCTCGGATGCCGGCGGCGCGAATCGGCCGAACGCGGAGAGCGCCCGGTCCGCCGCGGGCAATCGATCCTCCACGACGGCGAGCTGTGCCGGCAACGCGGCCAGGATCTTCGCGGCATCGCGCTCGAGGTTCCGCAGGGCGTCGATTCGCTTCGCCTCTGCGTCGAGGGCGGCGTTGGCCTGCGCCGTCCGCTCGAGGATCCCGTTGAGCAGCTGCTCCCGCGTCGGTGGGTCCTCCGGCTCCGCGTCGTCCAGCTGCTGGCGGATCGCGAATGCCTCCTTCAGCTGCGCGCGAGCATTGGAGACCGCGGCTCGGAACGGGGCCGCCTCGTCGGCGCCGTACTCCGCCTCCACGAACCCGGCTTCCTGCTCGGAGCTCCTGATGCGCTCATCGGTGGCGACGAGGGCCGCGTTCGCATCGCGTGCCAGCCTGCCCGTTCGGCGGTCGCGTTCCTCCGCCTCACGCCACGCGCCGACGCGCCGCCGGAGCCATCCCGCCAGGAGCACCACGCCACCCGCGAGCGCGAGCAGGCCGACGATCAGCCCGAGGTTCAGCCCGCCGCCGTCGCCGTCCGCCCCGGGCGTCGTCGGGCCTCCGCCGGGCGTCGTGGGGCCTCCGCCGGGTGGCGTCGCCATCGGGCCGGGCACGAACGGCCCCTCGGTCTCGGACGCCTCCTGTGCGTCGGCCAGCGCCTCCGCGGTTGCGATGACCGCCGGGGCGAAGTCGCCGTCGCGGAGCCCGGGTTCGAGTGTGTCGCTGATGATCTCGTTGAGCTCGTCCTCGCTGATCGGAAGCGCGTTCGAGACCCAGATCGCATCGGACCGATCCTCGAGCGCGACGACCAGCAGGGCGTCGTCCCCGCCGAGCGAGCTCAGGCGTGCGGTCTCGTCGGCGAAGTCGGTGACCGGCATGTCGTCAGTCGTGTCAACGAACAGCACGAAGAGCTGCGGGCCGCCGGAGTCCGTGATCTCGTCGAGCGCGGACTGGACCTCCTCGACCCTGCCCTCGAGGGCATCGACCTGGTCCGTGACCTGCTCGTCGAGGCGGAGCGGCTCGACGGCGAGCGCGGGCAGGTAGGCCGCGATCGAGAGCGCGGCCGCGGCGGTGAGGGCGAGCACGAGGCTCGAACGACGCTTGATCGAGCTCCTCCGGTCTTCCGTGTCCGCTCGGGGGGACGAGGCTGATGCTAGGGGCGACGCCGGAAGCGGGCACGAGGCGAATGGGTCGTTCCTTCGGGACACCCGGCGCGGTGTCGGACTTGCGCGTCCCGACCACGCCGAGACCGTCAGATCGAGCGGAGACGCCTCGGTGGCCAGGTCCAGTCCACCGGGTGCGACGCGGCGCTCGTCGCCCGGCGGCGACCGGCCTCGCTGGTAGTGAGGACGAGCATCCGGTCGACCTGGGTCGCTCGTCCCGCCTCACGACCCCACAGCTTCGTGACCTTGCGATGGGCGTGGATGTCGTCGTCGGCGATGCCGGCGAGCCGGAAGCCCTCCGGCCGGGCCGCCTCCTCCCAGACCCGCTCGGCGAGACCGGCACCCTCGTCGGACGCGCGGCCTCGATCGGTCGCGACATCGCCGATGACGAGCACCGCGATCCCGTCGTCGGTCAGGGCCGGTCGGAGGTCGCGCAGGACCTCGCGGAGGAACTGCAGGTACGGCGCGCGGCGGTGCGCGTCGTCGAGCGAGGCGTCGATGGCCTTCGCGTCGAAGCCCAGGAACCACGCGCGGAGCCAGTTGTAGTAGCCGTACTTGAGGACGCGGAGGTACGGCGGCGACGTCAGGACGAGCCGGGCGCGGTCCGGCAGGCGTCGAGCGCGGAGCGCCTCGCCGGCGCGCGAGCCCGCGTCTCGCGCGTCGCCGAGCAGCGCGATGCCCGTTGTCCTTGGTGGCGGGTCGCGGAAGAGCCGGGTCAGCTTGGCGTCGAGCCGATCGAAGGCATCCCGGTCCGGCGACTGGAACGCGGTTCGCTGCGCGAAGTCGCGGACGTAGCGCGGCGCCATGCTGAACGTGTTGGGCATGAGCGTCGAGAGGTAGGACGGCGTCTTGCCGTGGAGGATGCCCGCGATCGCGGCGGCGATGAACCGGTCGACCGGCACGTCCAGGTCCAGCGCCTCCTGCAGGAACAGCAGCTGGGCGAACGTCCGCTCATGGAACGCGAGCGCGACCTCGGCGGGAACCGGCACGGGACCGCCGGCCGCGGGGTCCGCCTGGATCGATCGGGCTCCGTCCAGCCAGCGCGGCGCCCCGCTCGCGAAGGCGAGGCGCAGCGCAACCGCGCGGGTCCTGGCGTCGGCCTGTGTCGGCGGCTCGAGCTTTGCTGCCGTGAGGAG
>DASTIE010000205.1:0-34724 GCA_035717865.1 Candidatus Limnocylindrales bacterium | reverse complement strand
AAGGCCAAGGCGGGCTGGCTCCGGGCACGCGTGACCGAGCCGCGCGAGCACCAGCCCGCGTACAGCGCGTCGCCGGAGATCCGCGGCCTGACCGCCTACACGATCGGCGGCACGGCGGACACAATGAACGCCGAGCTCGTTCGCAACGAGGTCCTCGGAGACTCGGAGGGGGTCCCCGGCGGCCGCTTCCGGCTGCGGAAGGCGCCGGTCGTGGCCGGCGAGAAGCCGCTGCTGATCGAGACGTTCGAGGACGACGCCTGGCAGGAATGGACGCAGCGCCCCAACTTCGCGGCCAGCGGACCTTCCGATCGGCACTTCGTCCTGGACGCGGCGACGGGCCAGATCGAGCTGGGGCCGGCCGTCCGTCTTGCCGAGGGAGCGCAGCGCAACTACGGCGCCGTGCCGCCGCGGGGCGCGACGGTTCGCGTGCCCCTCTATCGGGCGGGGGGTGGCCAGGCGGGGAACGTCGCCGCCGGCTCCCTGTCGATCCTGAAGGCATCGATTCCGTACGTCGCCCGCGTGGAGAACCGGCGCTCGGCGCGCGGGGGCGTCGACGGCGAGGACATCGAGGCGGCGAAGGTCCGCGGTCCGATCGTGCTCCGGACCCGGGACCGCGCGGTCACCGCCGAGGACTTCGAGCACATCGCCCGCGAGGCCGCGCCGGAGGTGGCGCGCGTTCGGGCGCTCGCCATCACCGACGGCGCCGACGCGGGCGCGGTCCGGGTGCTCGTCGTGCCGGCCTTGCCGACCAGCACGCCGGCTGTCTCGTTCGACCAGCTCGTCCCCGCCGACGAGACGCTGGAGCGGATCAGCCACCGCCTCGACGAGACCAGGCTCGTGGGCACGCGCGTGATCGTCGAGCCGCCGTCGTACCGCGGCGTCACGATCGTCGCGCGCCTCCGATCGCGGCCGCGGACGGACCCCGCGCGCCTCCAGCACGACGCGCTCGATGCCTTGTTCCGCTACTACCACCCGACGACCGGCGGACCCGATGGCACCGGCTGGCCGTTCGGCCGACCGATCCTCGCCGGCGAGGTCTTCTCGGCGCTGCAGGCCGTCCGCGGGACCGAGCTCGTCGAGGACGTCCGGATCTTCGGCGCCGACCCGGTGAGCGGCGAGCGCGGCAAGCCGACGGAGCGCCTCGAGGTCGAGCCCAACGCGCTGGTCTTCTCGTACGACCACCAGGTCCTCGTGGAGCCAGGCTCGTGAGGGGGCTGGTCGACGAGCTGGCATCCACGCGCCCGCTGATCGGGACGCTGCCCGGGATCTACCAGGAGGACGAGCTCGCCGGGCTGCTGACGAGCGTGTTCGACGACGCGCTCGCGCCGGTCCTCAGCACGATCGACAACCTGCCTGCGTATCTCGATCCCGCCCTGACGCCGGACGACTTCCTCGACTGGCTCGCCGGCTGGGTCGGCATCCTCCCCGACGAGACGTGGCCGGTCGAGCGGCGCCGGGCGCTGATCGCGCTGGCCGTCCAGCTCTATCGCCGGCGCGGCACGGCCGCCGGCCTCGCGATGCACGTTCGGCTGCTCGGCGCTGCCGACGTCGTGGTGACCGACAGCGGGGGAGCGTCGTGGTCGAGGAAGCCCGGATCCAAGCCGCCGGGCGACGGATCGAACCGGGTGACGGTCACGGTCACCCAGCCGAAGAAGGGCCAGCTGGACCAGGTGAAGATCGACACCCTCGTCGCGTCGTCGAAGCCCGCGCACGTCGTTCACGAGGTGGCCTTCGCCGCCGCTCCGGCCAAGTAGTATCGACGGCCACGACCGCTCCTCCTGGAGCGGCCTTTCGCCCGAGGTCAGCCGCGCGTGATCCGCTGCACCAAGTGCCAGACGATCAATCCCCCGGACGCCATCTTCTGCTCGAACTGCCAGAGCTTCCTCGAGTGGACGGGCGTCAAGATCGATCCGGCCGAGGCCGCTGCGGCCGCGGACGCCGAGCGAGCGGCCGCCGAGAAGGTCGAGGCGGAGAAAACTGCGCAGGCCGAGGCGGAAAAGGCAGCCGCGGCGCAGGCCGAGGCTGATCGACTCGCTGCCGCGCAGGCCGAGGCCGACCGAGTGGCCGCCGAGCAAGCCGTCGCCGAGAAGGCCGCGGACGAGCAGGCCGAGGCAGCCCGGCTAGCCGCCGAGCAGGCTGCAGCTGAGGATGCCGCGGCGAAGAAGGCAGCAGCCGCGCAGGCCGCTGCCGACAAAGCGGCCGCCGAAAAAGCCGCTGCGGACCAGGCCGAGCAAGCGCGACGGGAGGGGGAGCAGGCCGCAGCCGAGAAGGTTGCGGCTGATACCGCGGCCGCCGAGCAAGCGGCCGCCGAGCAAGCCGAGGCAGAACGCCTGGCCACCGAACAGGCCGCCGCGGACGAACAAGCCGAGGCGGAGAGGGCCGCCGGGGAACGTGCCGCCGCGGAGGATGCCGCTGCCGAACAAGCCGAGGCGGAGAGGGCCGCCGCCGAACGTGCCGCCGCGGAGGATGCCGCTGCCGAACAAGCCGAGGCGGATCGAGTCGCCGCAGAGCAGGCGGCCGCCGAACAAGCTGAGGCTGAGAGGGCCGCCGCCGAACAAGCTGAGGCAGCACGACTCGCCGAGGAGGCTCGCGTTGCCGAGGAAGCCAAGGCCGCGGAGGAGGCGCGTCTCGCCGAGGAGGCTCGCGTTGCCGAGGAAGCGCGTTCGGCCGCCGAGGCTGCGGCGGCCGAGGAGGCTCGTCGGATCGCGGAAGCGCAGGCAGCTGAAGCCGCTCGTGCGGAGGAGGAAGCGCGCCTCGCGGAAGAGCTCCGCCTCGCCGCCGAGGCGAAGGCCGCTGAGGACGCGCGTCTCGCGGCGGAGGAGCGGCGGCGCGCGGCCGCGGAGCTCTTTGCGGCGGCCGACGCCGCGCGCGAGGCGGATCTCGCCGCTGGGGCCGAGGCAGATACGGGGCAACCGGGACTCGTCCGCCCCGGCGAGCAAGCGGTAGAAGCGAGGCCACGCACCACCGCCGACTCGACCACCGACTCGACCGCCGATTCGACCACCGACGCGACGCAGCGCGAGGTCATCGCGGACGAGGAGCAGCCGAAATCACGCCAGCCGACCCTGGACATCCCCGTCAGGCGGCCCACTGAGGCGACACCGACCGTCGAGATCGAGGCGCAGCCCGGGGACATCTTCTGCCGCTTCTGCGGGACACCGAACGACCCATCCCGCACGTTCTGTCGAAAGTGCGGCAAGCCCCTCGCCGCACCGACAGTCGCCGCGTCCGTGCCCTGGTGGCGTCGACTGTTCCAGGGAAAGCCCGCAGCGGCAGCGGCAGCGGGTACGCGCCCGAAACGGATGGGCGAGGCCGGTCAGCCGCGGCCGGGAATCATTCGTCGCCTCGCGCCGGTGGTCGTCATCGCCATCCTGGCGTTCGGGATCACGAGCGTGATCATCCTGCCCAACGTGCGCGACGGCATGATCGACGCCGTCACCGACCTGCGAATGCGCTTCTTCCCGACCCTCGAACCCATCCTCTCGATCGGGGCCGAGGGCGATGGCGAGAAGGACCATCCCGCCGAGCTGGCCGCGGATGACAACACCCTGACCTACTGGCTGGTCGATCCCGGGAAGGATTCACCGAGCGTCACGGCCGAATTCCAGGATCCGTTCAACCTCGGTGCGCTGGTCTTTCACATCGGCTCGTCGACCGAGGCCGACTACAACGACTTCCGCCGCCCCAAGGTCGTCGAGCTGTCGTTCCCCGGCACCGATCAGGAACCCTTGCAGGTGACCCTCACCGACACGTCGAAGGACCAGGGCATCGCCGTGGACCCGCGCGACGTGACGTCGACCATCCTCGTCACCGTCAAGGAATGGTTCGAGTCGACCGGCGGCGACAAGCGAATCGCCCTTCGCGAGATCGAGTTCAAGAAACGCCAGTAGCGGCGCTCGCCTCCGTGGCGATCCTCGTGTCGACGCCCAGCTCGGCAAGCATCCGGTCGTAGCCGGTTCGCGCCCGACTGGCGGCGCCCTGATCGCCCGCTGCATCGCGCGCTCGGATGAGCGTGCGCCAGAGCGGGTCGTGGTAGCGGTCGATGCGGAGCCCGGCGGTCGCGGCCCTCGCCGCCCCTTCGGCATCGTCCTGCCCGAGCAGCAGCCCGGCGAGCCGGTGCGCCGCTTCGGCGACGGCATGCCGCACGGCCTCGCGCCGATCCGCCACCCACTCCGCCGGCCCGTCTTCCGGGAGCAGGTCGCCGGCATAGCGGTCGAGCGCCGCCTGGAGCAGGGCCGCGGCGGCGCCTCCGTCACCGCGGTCCGCGGCAGCGCGCCCGGCGGCGAGCTCGCGCTCGAGCTCGATGAGGTCCACCACCGCGCCATCCGGCAGCGCCAGCCGGTACGCGCCGCCCTCGCGACGAAGGACCTGGAAGGTCCCGCGCGCGGCGTTCGGTTCGAGGACGCGCCGCAGCGACGCCATCGCGACGTGGAGGTTGCGGCTGCTCGCCTCCTGGTCCGCGTCCGGCCACATCGCGGCCTCGATGGTCTCGTGGTGGACCGCCGTGCCCGCGTTCAGGCAGAGGAGCCGGAGGAGCGCTCGGGCCCGGGGGCGAGCGGAGGAGAGGTCCACCGGCGCGCCGGCTCGCCGCAGCTCGAAGCCGCCGAGGACCCGGATCTCCAGCGGCGGCTGTTGCGAGGCGCCATTGGTGCCCGGTCGCGCAGCGAGCTTGTAGGTCTGGCGATGGCCGCTGTCGCGCCCGTTCGAGGTCGAGATCGCGGGCGCGACGTGCGCGGGCGGCGCCAGGAGCCCGGTATCGCGCCTGATCGATTCGGCCATCGCGCCGTACTCCTCCGCCTCGCCGCTCGCTGTCACCGCGGCGAAGGCGAGATTCGCGAGGAGACTCGCGGCCGGCACGCCGACGGCTCGGGCCGCCGCTTCAGCGATCGCCGCGGCCTCGCGGGCCTCCGGGTCACCGTCGCGCGCCGCGGCGACGGCCTCGAGCCCTCGTGCCCACGCCTCGAGCGTCCCGGCCTCCAACCCGCGGGCCGTCTCGACCAGCGCATCGAGGTCGTGGTGCGAACGGCCTGCGACCGTTGCGCCCCACGCGGCAGCGAGACCGGCCAGGGCCTGCCCCCAGTGGTCGCCGAGCCGCCGGCTCGCCTCGGCGACCGCCTCGGCCTCGCTCACCGCCTCCGCGCTCCCGCCGACTGCCAGCAGCGCGCGGCCCATGCGGGCGAGCCACTCGATGCCTGCCTCCTCGGCGGCGGCCACGGCCCCATCGATCTCGACTGCCGCGTGACGCTGGCCCATCAGCAGCCCCGCGACGCCGGCGCCGAGTGCGGAGACGAGCTGGGCCAGCCGCCCCGCCTCGGAGCGCTCCGCCGCGTGGAGCAGGTCGCGACGCGATCGCCCGACGTGGCCCGCCGCGAGGGCGGCGAGCCCCGCCACGACCTCGCCTTCCGGCGTGCCGAGTCGCTCGGCTTCCGCGACCACCGCCAGCGGATCCCGACCCAGGGCGATTCGCAGGAGCGCGGATGGGTCGCGTCGGTCGGTCGGCGTGCCGCCTTCGGCGCCCCAGTGCAGGATCGCCTGCCGCTCGAGACGGCACATCGAGCCGGCCTCGGAAGGCCCGAACACCACCTCAGCTCGGCGGTATGCGTCCGTCGCCTCGTCGATCCGGCCCTCGCTCCGGAGGCGTCGGGCGTTGGCCAGGAGCAGCCACGGGTCGTTCGAGACGATCGCGGCCGGGAGCGCGTCCAGCCACGCGCTCGGCTCGTCGGCGACGGCGCGGCCGTTCCGGCCGAGCATCGCGCTGACCCGGTCCCAGTCCTCGCCACGGCAGAACGCCTCGACCGCCTCGGGCATCGCACCGGACTCCACCAGCAGTCCGCCGGCGGTGCAGAAGCGGTCCCGGAGCCCCGACGCCCCGACCTCCTCGAGCAGGACGGCCTGGAGGTGCGACCGCAGCACCTCGTGGTAGCGGTACCAGCCCTCCTCGGCCAGTCGATGTGTGAAGAGTCGGCGCCGCTCGAGATCATCGAGGACGTCGCGGCTGTCCGTCCTGCCGAGCAGCCGGTCGCAGAGCTCGCCGTTCAGACGCCCCAGGACGGACGTCTCGACGAGGAACCGACGGAGGTCGGCGGGGAGCTGGTCGAGGACGTTGCGTGCGAGGTAGTCACGAAGCTCGCGCGCGAGTCGCGAGCTGCCACCGAGCTCGCTCAGCAGGCGGCGCCGCTCGTCCGCCGGGCGGCCGCGCGTCGCGAGGTGGAACAGCTGCAGACCGGCGGCCCAGCCCTCGGTGCGGCGTGCGAGCCGCGCCAGATCCTCCGGTGGGAGCGGCTCCTCGTAGAAGTCGCGGAACAGCCGCTCGACCTCCCAGGACCGGAAGCGGAGGTCATCACCCGTCAGCTCCACGAGCTGCCCGGACACCCGCAGGCGCGAAAGGTTGAACCGCGGCGGGCGGCGGGTGGCGGCGACGATCGTGAGCGTCTCCGGCGCGTATTCGATGAGCCGCTCGAGCGCCGCCTCGGCGGCCGTGCCGTCGATCGTGTGCAGGTCGTCCACGACGAGCAGCACCTGTGGACCCTGCCATGCCGCCAGCGCATTGGCCGCGTCGGCGACCGTCTTCCAACCGCGATCGGTGCCCGGCAGCGTCGGCGCGAGGGCCGCCTCCAGGTGCCGGACGAGCGCCGGCTCGTCGCTGTCCCAGCCCTCTGCCCGATACCACCCGACCGGGCCGGCGGCACGCCCGGCGAACCGCGCGAGGAGGCTGGTCTTGCCGGAGCCCGCCGGTGCCACGACGAGGCCGAGGCGATGCCCCCACACGGCATCGAGACGTGCGTCGAGGCGGTCGAGGCCCATCGACGGGACGTCCGGCACCCGGACCTTGGTGGCGACCACGCCGGCGCCGGTGTCGGTCAACGACCCCTCCACAACGGTTTCGCGGAGGCGACATTGTCGGCCCCACCGGCCGCGAAAGTCCAGACGACCTGGTCGTGGCCTAGAAGTCCGGATCGTCCAGGAGCCAGCGTCCATCTACGCGAACCAGGTCCCACGCACCGACGAACGTGCGCGGCGACGGCTCGACCGTCCGGTACTCGACGAGGCTCACCTCGACGCGTGCCCGCCCGGCCTCCTCGTCGACGAACACCGTGTGGAGGCGCGTGATGTCGATCCGGGTCGTCCGCTTGAAGCGATCGACGAGCCACTCCTGCGGCGGATAGCGCTGCTGCATCGACGGTGACCACATCGCGATCGCTGCGTCCCAATCGTGGGCCTCGACAAGGTTGTAGAAGCGCCGGACCGCCGTCCCCGGGCCTGTCGGCTGCGGTTGCGGCGTGACGACGGGCGTCGGTCGCGCCGTTGGGCGTGGCGTGGGCTGCGGCGTCGGCGTCGGCTCCGGTGTCGGCGAGACGGTGGGGGACGGACTGGCCATCGGTGAAGCAGTGGAAACGGCGGCGGGTGCGATCGTGGTCTGCGCTGTCGGCAGCGCGGCCGCGGCTCCGCCTGCCGTCGGAGTCGGAGGCTCCCCAGGCTGGAGCAGGAAGGCGCCCGCAAACCCGAACAACAGCAACAGGGCGAGCAGGCCCATCGCCAGGGCGATCGGCCCACTGCGTCGAGCTGCCTGCTCGTTGATGTCCGCCTCGGGTGGCGCCGCAGCCGGGCGGCCTTGGGCCGGGCCGGGCTCAGCCGGGTGGCGCTCAGCGGTGCGGCGTGTCCGACCGCGACCGACAGGCTGGTCGACCCAGGGATTTCGGCGCGCCGTGCCGGCGACGGCTTCCGCGCGGCCGAGCGCCAGGTCGACGCCGCCCGCGCCCGCAAGCACCGCGCCGCTCGCGACGCGTTTGGCGCCGGTCGCGCTGCGCCGCATGCGTTTCGACGATCCGCCCCGGACCTGGAGCGCCAGGGCCGTCGTCGCGCTTGCGATGTTCTGGCGCGTCGCGCCGCGGCGCCGCCGGTTCCAACCCTCCAGCGCGTCGGCGAACACCCGGGCGCTCGGGTACCGGTCCTCCGGGTCCACGGCCAGTGCCTTGCTGACGATCGCGTCCAGCCCGACCGGCAGGCGGTGCGCGACCGTCGATGGCAGCGGCGCCGGCACGTTGAGCCGCATCGTCGCCATGGCCGCCGGCGTGTCCGCCTCCCAGGGGAGCCGGCCGGTGAGCATCTCGAACAGCACGACGCCGAGCGAGAAGATGTCGCCGCCGGCGGTCGCGTCGTCGCCTCGCGCCTGCTCGGGGCTCAGGTACGGGATCGAGCCCAGGACGGTGCCGGGCATCGTGACCCTGCCGGCGGTCAGCGCGCGGGCAATCCCGAAGTCGGCAAGGCGGACCCGCCCGTCGCGGCCGATGAGCAGGTTCGCGGGCTTGACGTCCCGATGGATCAGGCCGCGACGATGGGCAACGGCGAGCGCGCGGGCCGCCGCGGCCGCGATCTCGACCGCGACCTCCGGCTCGATCGTGCCGCGCTGCGCGAGGACCTCCGCGACGGATGGCCCGTCGACCAGCTCCATGACGATGAACCGCTCGCCGCTCTCGGCGTCGGTGTCCGTGTCGTACACGGTCGCGACGTTGGGATGCGAGAGGCTGGCGGCGTGGCGCGCCTCGGATTCGAAGCGGCCCGCGAGGTCCTCGTCCTGCGCCAGCTCCGGGCGGAGGAGCTTGATCGCGACATGGCGGCGGAGTCGCGTGTCGCGGGCGCGCCAGACGGTCGCCATGCCCCCGGCGCCGATCGGCTGGACGAGGACGTAGCGGCCTCCGAGGAGCTCGCCCGGGGTTGCCATGGCGCGAGTCAAACCTGCTGACGGGGGAGGTCGCAGCCGAAGGTCGCTTCGTTTCGTCCCAGTCGCGTTGCAGGCTGCCGGTCGCGGCCGCCTGCCCGACACCCGCGGCGTCGCTGCCCGGCGGTTGCAACGTCATGTGCAACGGGTAGCGAGCCGCCGTTCGCGCCCGGGCCCGATCGTCCCCGAGTCACCAACTTGCCGAACACCGGGGGACGACACCCATGACCAAGCAGACCTGGAATCAGGCCGACACGCGCCGCGTCGCGCAGCTCATCAGGGACATCGACATCTGCATGTTCGTCACCCGCGCGGACGGCGCCGTGCGCGGCCGCCCGATGTCGAACAACGGCAAGGTGGAGTACGACGGCGACAGCTGGTTCTTCAGCTTCCGCGACTCGCCGAAGGTCGAGGAGATCGAGGCCGACCCGAACGTCGAGCTCGCCTACATCGACACCGACCGCGGCACCTGGGTGTCCATCGAGGGCACCGCGCAGGTGGTCGAGGACGACGATCGCAAGCGGGAGCTCTGGGAGAAGTCCCTCGAGATGTGGTTCCGCGATGGGCCCGACGATGACAACGTCGTGCTGCTGAAGGTCTCCGCCGAGCGGATCCACGCGTGGGCGGACGGCAAGGAGCTGCTCGGCGACCCCCAGACGGGCCTGGAGGTCGTCGAGACGGAGGACGAGGCGACTAGCGGATCGTGACCGTCCCGACCATCCCGTAGGCCTCGTGGGCCGGCAGGTGGCAGATGTACTGCAGCATGCCCGGTGCCTCGAAGATCACGATCGTCGTGCGGGACTCGCCAGCGGGAATCACCACTTCCGTGGGGCGCGCCGGGTGGAGCAGCTCTGTCCCCGTCCGGTGGATGGCGTGGACCGCCTCGTCGCCGACGATCCACTCGTGGTCGATGGGGTCGGTGTTGCGAAGCGTGATCGTGACGGGGACGCCGACCGGCACCGCGATCTCCGCCGGCTCGAAGTGCGAGTAGTGGATCGCGATCTCGATCGTGGTGGTCAGCGGCGGCTGCGAAGGATCGCCTCCGCCGTCGACCCCGCCTCCTCCGCGGCCGCCGCTGGCAACCGCGACGGCGAGCGTCGCCGATGCGGTCAGGGTCACGAGGACGCCGGCGACGACCGCAAATCGCCGCCGGGATCCTGGATGCCGGGCTGATGCGAGGCCGCTCACGGTCAGCCCTGCGGCTTGAGCGACGGCGTCGCGCCGCTCGGCCGGCCCGCCAGGACCACCAGGAGGAGAAGGGCGATTGCGACGGCCGCGGCCACGAGCACCCTGACCGTGTCGATGTTGTCGACGTAGACCGGAGCGGGGGATTGCAGGCCGGCCTGGATCATCGACGGCGCGCCGTTGCCGCTCGCGTCGATGGCAAGGTCGTAGGACAGCAGCGGCGCGCCCGCGTCGATGGCGATCTTCGTGAGCCAGCCGCCCGTCGGGACCCAGCCCATGCCCTTGTCCGACCGGAGGTCGTCGAGGAGGCTCTCCGTCGCACGGTCGCTGTGATCGACGCGCATGCCGTTGGAGCCGCTCGGAGCCGGGAGGAGCGCCGGCGCGCGGTCCGTGAGCAGGTATACGTCGGCTTCGACGACGTCGCCGCCGGTCTTGCCGAGGCTGAGGATGCGGATGGGCACCCACGGGTTCGGGGTGGGGATGGAGATGTGCACCGGCGTGCCGTCGCCGATGGCCTGTCCGCGATCCGCCGCCGCGTCGGCATCGAAGACCGCCGCGAGGAAGATCGGGCTGCGGCTGGCGTAGAACTCCAGCACCTCGGGTGCATCCGGCGGGAGCCGGAAGCCATGGTCGCTCGCCCACTTTCCGACGTCCGCCGCGCCGCCCTTGAGGACGGTCACGTCCAGGGCGTCGATGCGGACCTGCATGAGGACCTCGGCACCGGCAGAAGCGGCGGAACCGAAGAGCCCGAAGTCGAAGACAGATCGCTGCGGCGGGTCGGTCTCGCGGATCAACCGCTGGAGCGTCCAGTCGCCGCCCTTCTCGACGTTCGATGGAACACCGGGAAGCGGGGTGATCGAGCCGAAGGCCCCGCCGCCGCCCTGGAACTGGAACGCCGTCACGTAGTGCTCGACGCCGTCGTGGTAGCCCGCGAACGTGGTCGTCCGGAGCAGGTTGACGGCGCCGTTCGGGCCGATGAGGCCGCCGCAGGCGAGAGTCGGGCCTGCGACGAGGATGGTTGCCACGGCGGCTCCGAGCAGGGCCGTGGCCAGTCGCCGGCGCATCGCGTACCTCCAAGGTCGAGATGCCGGTCCTGGCAGGTGGGCCGGATCGTCGGCGGGAGACGGCAGGAGCTGGCCATGGGTTCCCATGGGGCTTGCGGCGTGCGGGCAGCCTCCGCCTACCATCAGCCGACGTGAGCAGGCAAAGCGCGCCGCCCGACGTCGAGGATGCAGCGCGGCGACGAGCCGAGGCACGAGCCGGACGCGACTGGGACACGGCCGATCGACTGCGCGCGGAGATCGAGGGCGCGGGCTGGCACGTGGTGGATTCCGGGACCGAGTTCCGGCTCGAGCCGGCGAATGCGCCGGACGTCGAGGTCGGGGGCGAGATTCGGTATGGGCGCAGCGAGGCCGTGCCGAGCCGCCTCGATGAGCCTGCCACGGGACTGGCGACCGTCGTCGTGGTCGCGTCACCTGACCGTGAGGCGACCGCACGGACGCTCGATGCCCTGCTGGACACGGCGCCGGGCGGTGTCGACATCGTCCTCGTCGCGGATGGGCTTCCGAATGCCGTGGTTTCCGGCCTGCTGGAGGGTGCAGGCTCGAGGGCGAGGGAATCGGCCCCTCGCGCAGAGCTCGTCCGGACGAGCGAGGTACTCGGACAGGCTGCCGCGCTTAATGCGGGCATCCGCCGGGCGATGGCGCCCGTCGTGGTGGTCCTGGATGTCTCGATCGTCCCCGAGGGCGACGTGGTGACGCCCTTGGTCGAGGCGCTCGCGGACCCGACGGTGGCGATTGCCGGCCCACTCGGCTTGCGCTCGACCGACCTCCGCCACTTCGACGAGACGACCGAAGCTGACGCCGTGGCGATCCAGGGCTACCTCATGGCGTTCCGCCGTGCCGATGCCGCGGCCCGGGGGCCGCTGGACGAGGCATTCCGCTTCTATCGAAACCTGGACATCTGGTGGAGCCTCGTGGTGCGCGATGAGGGCGATGGCGAGCCGCCGCGGAAAGCGCTGGTGGTCCCCGGCCTCCGCTTCCGGCGGGGCGAGCCCCACGCCTGGACCGCGACCCCGCCCGCCGAGCGCGATCGCCTCTCGAAGCGCAACTTCTACAGAATCCTGGATCGCTTCCGAACGCGGACCGACCTGGCGTCATGAGCGCGGGCTTTGGCCCGCCCGGCGCGTCTCGCGGTCTGGCGGTCTGGCGGTCTGGCCCAGCGAATCGCCCCAGGGCCCGATGCAGTTGGTTCAAGCAATGCGGCACTACTGCCATGCCCGCTTGGGGCCTCGCGGTGGCGGAGGTGGTTGCCGGGCGCGTCGCGGCTCTCGGCGGCGACGGAGTTCCCTGGGTGAGTTGCGCTTCATTGAAACCATCTCGAATCCGGCCCTGGCGAGGTGCGCTACGCCGAGCCGCTTCGATCAGCCGCCGAGAAACGGCGCCTCGCGGCGATCAAGTTCCGGCGTGAACCGGGGCCAACGCCTTGGCGACGGCCAACGCCTTGGCGACGGCCAACGCCTTGGCCGGCCCCCGCGCCTGAGCGACGGGCCTACGCCTTGGCGACGTGAGCTTCGGAGGTGCCGTCGGGGCGGTCGGTGATCGTGACGCCCAGCGCGCGGAGCTCGGCGCGCAGGCGGTCTGCGGTCGCGTAGTCGCCGGCCGCCCGGGCGTTGGATCGCCGGACGAGGAGGGCTGCAGCGCCCTCGGGCAGCGCTGCGGCGCCCCCGGCCCCAGATGCGGCCACGGGTAGTGATCTGGCGTCCTCCGGCCGGTGCAGGTCCAGGCCGAGGACGGTGTCGAAGTCGAGGACGAGCCAGCGCCGCTCGTCGGCGGGCAGGTCGGCACGCAGGACCTCGCGCGCGAGGCGGAGCGCCGTCGGGGTGTCGAGGTCGTCGTCGATGGCGGCTACGAACGCATCGTGCATCGCTCGGCCGGTCGCGGACAAGGGCGCCGCAGGAGCGCCGGCTCGGTCGGCGATCTCAAGACCCTCGACAGCTCCGTGACCCGCCACGCCGGATGCGCGGCCGTTCGGCCGATCGGGCGCCGCGCCGGCCAGCAACGGCGAAGGCGGTGCCCACGGACCGGCCTCCGGCGCCGGACCGAGCGCCGCCAGCTCGGCACGCAGCGAGGAGAGCCCGCCGGCCGCCCCCGCGAGCGACTCGTCGGAGAGGTTCAGCTTTCGGGCATACCGCGCCGTGAGGCACAGGTACCGGAACGCCAACGGGTCGATGCCCTCATCGACCAGCTCGGTGATCCGCTGGAAGTTACCCGCCGACTTCGACATCTTCCGGCCGCTCATCAGGAGGTGCGCGCCGTGCACCCAGATTCGGGCCGGCGGACCACCGACGACCGGCGCCGATTGCGCGATCTCATCCTCGTGGTGCGGGAAAACGTTGTCCTCGCCGCCGGTGTGGATGTCGAACGTCGGGCCCAGGTGCTTCAGCGCCATGGCCGAGCACTCGAGATGCCAGCCCGGGAAGCCGGGACCCCACTTGCTGGGCCACTGCATCTCGCGGGCGGCCTCGGCCCCAACGACCTTCCAGAGCGCGAAGTCGGCCGGGTCGCGCTTGTCCGGCTCGACGTCGCTTCGATGCCCGGCGCGCAGCTCCTCGAGCGAGTTCCGCGACAGCGCGCCGTACTCCGGGAAGGTCGCCACCGAGTAGTAGAGGTTCCCGGCGGGGGATACGTAGGCATGACCGAGCGATTCGAGCCGCTCCGCCAGCTCGAGCATCTCCGGGATGTGGTCGGTTGCCCGCGGGTACTCGTGGGCGGGCAGGAGGTTCAGCCGCGCCGCGTCGGCGTGGAAGGCGGCCTCGTACGCGTCCGCGATCTCGCGGGAGCTGCGGCCCTCGAGTCCCGCCGCCACGAGCATGGGATCCACCTCGCGCCCCGCGGCGTCCTCCCGCAGATGCCCGACGTCGGTGATGTTCTGCACGTGCAGCACCTCGAGCCCGTGGTACAGCAGCGCGCGCCGGATCAGGTCGGCGAGCAGGAAGGTCCGGAGATTCCCGACGTGCGCGTAGCGGTAGACCGTGGGCCCGCACGAGTACATCCGGACCCGGCCCGGCTGCAGCGGCTCGACGGGCACGACCTCGCGCCGCAGCGTGTCGCGGAGACGAAGATTCACGGGCGGGAGCCTAACGAGCGGCGGTCTTTCGCGTTTCCAGATATCGGGGCTCCGCGCCCACGCATCGTTCCCCCGGCGATGCGACGCGGGGCCTTCCCGTATTCTCCGGCCATGCGCCGTCGGGGAGCTCTCGTTGCCCTCGTGGCGCTGGCCGTCGGTCTCCTGGTACGCGGCACGGCACCGTTCGCCGCCGCGGCCGCGGAGCGCGACGAGGTTCGCATCCTCGCCGGCGAGCCTGCGACCTTCGACCCGGCCGGCCAGGGCGACATCACCACGGCCGCCGTCACCGCTCAGATCCACGAGACGCTCACGATCTACGACGCCGCTCGCCAGATCCAGCCGGCGCTCGCGTCGAGCTGGGACGTCGCAGCGGACGGTCGCGAGGTCGTGTTCCACCTCCGGCCCGGGCTGACGTTCTCCGACGGAACGGCGCTGACCGCGGAGGACGTCGTCGGGAGCTGGCTGCGATTGATCGACCCGGACTCGCCGTCGCCGCTGGCCGCCCTCATGATCGACGTCAAGGGCGCGCGAGCCCACCTGCTCCGGCAGTCGACCGACCCGGCCGAGGTCGGGCTTCGTGCCAGCGACCTCGACGTGCAGGTGGAGCTGGAGCGGCCCGGCGCGGACTTTCCCGCGATCGTCTCGGCGCCGATCTTCGCGGTCGTGCCGCCGGCGGTCTGGCGCGACGGTCGAGACGCATTCGGTCCGGACCAGCCGGTGAGCGGGGGGTACGAGGTCGCCTCGGTGAGCTCGAACGAGATCGTCCTGCAGCGGAACGAGCGCTACTGGGCGGGGCCGCCGGCCATCCCGACCGTGCGGCTCGTGCTGGACATCGGCGGCCGCAGCCCCGTCGCGGCGTTCGAGTCGGACGACATCGACTACACGTCCGTCTCGTCCGTCGATGCGCCCTGGATCCCGTACGACCCGGGTCTGGGGCCGGACCTGCGCGAGACGAGCTCGCTCGACCTGACGTACCTCGCCCTCGACACGACCCGTGCCCCGTTCGACGACGTCCGGGTGCGGCAGGCGTTCGGGGCCGCGGTCGACTGGCAGCGCGTGGTCACGCTGAGCTCCACCGGCGGCATCGTCGCCGCCAGGAGCATGGTTCCGCCCGGGATTCCGGGCGGCGGTGACCGCAGCTGGCTGCCCGCCCACGATCCGGAGCACGCTCGCGAGCTGCTCGCGGAGGCCGGCTACCCGGGCGGAGCGGGCCTGCCGCAGATCGAGTTCGGGACGGGTGGCTATCCGGTTGCGGCGGCCATCGCGGCCGACCTCCAGCGGGAGCTGGGGATGCACGTCGAGCAGGTCGTGTACGACGACCACCTGGGTCGCATCAGCACCGCCCCGCCCAACTTCTGGATCACCGGCTGGATCGCCGATTACGTCGGGCCGAACGACTTCCTCGGGGTGCTCCTCGAGTCAGACAGCAACGACAACAACGGCCGCTGGTCCTCGGCGGCCTTCGACCAGGCGGTCGCGGATGCCCTGTCTTCGCGCGATCCCGCTGCGGCGCAGGCGGCCTACGAGCGGGCGCTCGGCGAGATCCAGGACGAGGTGCCGGTCGTGCCGCTGTATCACAGCACCAGCTGGTCGCTCGCGCGCGATGGGCTGCTCGGGGCGGGCGACAACGGGCTCGGGATCCTGCGCATGGCTGGGATGGCATGGGCCGAGTAGCGCTCGGCGCGACGCTGTCGCTCGCCGTCTCGCTGCTGACGCTGCTCGCGCCGGCGGGCGTGCTGGCTGCGGACCCGACCTTCGAGCGGGCGACGGCGACCCAGCACTTCGGCGAGGGCATCAGCGTGGAGCAGCGGGTCTCGCTCCCGAGTGGCGTCCAGCGGGTCGAGGCCTACGTCCGCTCGGCGGATGGACCGGGAACGTTCCTCGCGCAGATCCCGAACCCCGGCGGCGGCGCACAGACGCTCCGTTACACGGACGAGACGCCGCCCGGCAGCCTCATGCCCAACACGCTGGTCGAGCTCGGGTTCCGGATCACCCTCGCCGACGGCTCGTTCGTCGACGGCCCGCCGGTGCGCGTCCGCTACGAGGACGACCGGTTCGACTGGCGCACCATCGAAGGCGACGTCGTGCGGATCCACTGGTACCAGGGCAACCAGGGCTTCGCGGAGCGGGCCCTCTCCATCGGCGATAAGGCTGTCAAGGAGGCCGCGGCGCTGCTGGGGGTGGACGAGTCGCTCCCGATCGACTTCTACGTGTACGCGGACCGCGACGCCTTCTACGACGTCATCGGTCCGGCGCTGCAGGAGAACGTCGGCGGGCTGGCGATCCCGGAGATCCGGACGCTGTTCGCGAACATCGCGCCGTCGGAGGTCGCGGATCCGTGGGTCTCGCTCGTCGTGCCGCACGAGCTCACGCACATCGTCTTCGACACCGCGACGCGCAACGACTACCACCAGCCGCCGCACTGGCTGAACGAGGGTCTCGCGGACTACCTCGCGGTCGGCTACGCCTCCGATGCGCGGAACAACGTGGAGCGGGCTGCGCGCAGCAGCGACCTGATGCCGCTGCACGCGCTGGTCCTGCGCTTTCCCTCGACCGCGGACCGCTTCAGCCTCGGCTACGACGAGAGCGTCTCAGCGATCGACTACCTGGTTCGGACCTACGGCCAGGACGCCCTGGTGGCGCTGATCCAGGGCTATGCCGGCGGCGTGGCGGACGACGACGCGTTCCAGGCGGCCCTCGGCGTCGACGTCGCGGGGTTCGAGGCGGGCTGGCTCGCCGATCTCGGCGTGGACGAGCCCGTCCCGTACGGCCCGAAGCCGGCGCCTCCCGGCCCGCTGCCCCCCGGCTGGAACGCCGCGCCGCAGCCGTCCGGCCCGCCGGTCGCGACGCCACCCCCACCCGGGATCGACCTGCCGGGCGACGACACGGGCCTCGGGACGACGCTGGTCATCGGCGTCGGGGTGCTGTTCGCGATCGTCGTGGTGCTGGGGATCTTCGTGGTCGCGCGCGGCCTGAATCGCGGCGATCCCTTGCTCCCGCACGCTGGAGCCGAAGTGCCGTCAACAGGCGGGCGCCCGTGGAGCAGCGGCGCTGGCGGTGCTGACGAACCGACGGCGGAGAGCGCTCCGGATGGGGAGCTGCCCGCCGACCTCGCGGCCCTCGACGCGCGCCTGGCGCCTCCGCCGGACCCGTCCCTGGCGCCCCCGCCGCCGCCGGTCGGCGAGAGCGCACCGGACGACGACGACCGGCTCGGCGAACGACCGTGACCGCGGTTCGAGCCTGGCTCCGGGGCCTGTCGAGCGTGCAGGTCACGTTCGCCGGCGCGCTGCTCGTGCTCGGGTTCCTGGTCGCGGCCCAGATCGCCGCCGAGGGCCCGCGCGTCCGCTACTCGACCGAGGAGCGAGCCCCGCTGATCGACACCGCCCTCACCCTGCAGACGCAGCAGGAGAGCCTCAAGGCCGCGATCCTCGCGCTGCGGCAGCGGATCGGGGAGCTGGAGGCGCTGGATCCCGACGCCGCCGCGTCGCTGCGACGCCTGTACGCGGACCTCGAGGCGGCGCGCCTCAAGGCGGGGCTCACCGCGGTCTCCGGGCCGGGCGTCGCGTTCCGCTTCGAGGACGGCGCGAACGGCTCGGTCGATGCCCTCGTGACCGCCCGCGACGTGCGCATCCTGATCGAGGAGCTGTGGCTCGCTGGCGCCGAGGCCATCGCCGTCAACGGCGAGCGGCTCGTCGGCTCCAGCGCCGTGATCGACATCGGCGGCTCGTTGCTCGTCAACTCCGCGTACCTGGCGCCGCCGTACGAGATCAAGGCCGTCGGGCCGCCGGACCTGTACGGGCGCCTGCAGGGCTCGGTGGCGTTCGCCCAGTTCGTCCACGGCAGGATCGAGCCCGCGGGGCTCCGCCTGTCCGTGGCCGAGCTCCAGCAGGCGGATCTGCCCGCATTCGCCGGCACGGTCGGGCTGCGGTTCGGGAAGCCGGGGCAGCCGCAATGACGTCCCGAGGCGCGGCCGGGGAGGCCGGTGTCACCCGCCGCCCGACCGACGCGTCCAGCCTGCGCAGCCGGCTGAGCGTGGCAGCCGTCGCGACGCTGCTCGGCATCCTCACGATCGGGCAGCTGCGGGGGCAGGCGGGGGTGCCGGGCCTCTCGGCCCTGTCCGCGACGGAGCTCACCCAGCTCATCGCGAACCTCACCACCGGCAACGACCAGCTGCGCACCGAGATCGGCGAGCTGCAGCGCCAGGAGGCCGACATCTCCAGCACCAAGCAGCGCGGCGAGACGACCGTCGACAACCTGACGGCGGACCTCGAGCGGATTCGGGCGTGGGCCGGGATCACCGCGGTGACGGGGCAGGGGATCGTCATCTCCGTCCAGGGCCCCATCGGCGGCGACGGCGTCGAGGACCTCCTCAATGAGCTCCGGAACGCCGGCGCGGAGGCGATCGCCGTCGCGGGGGTGCGGGTCGTCGGGGGCGTGGTCGTCGCGGGAACGCCGGGCGGGCTGTCCGTCGAGAACCAGGCGCTCGGCGATGCGTTCGAGATCCGGGCGATCGGGAGCCCGCAGATCCTCACGGGCACGCTCACGCGCACTGGCGGCGTGATCGCGCAGGTTGGGGCGGCGTACCCCGCGACGCGGCTGACGGTGGCCCCGATCGAGTCGATGACGCTCCCCGCGACGGAGCGAACCGGCCCGCCGACCTACGCTCGACCGAGCCTTTGATACGCTCCCGCCGATGTCCGGCCGGCCCGTCCTCGAGCTGTTCCTGGGCGATGTCGTGCGGCTTCGTCGCTTGCATCCCTGCGGCTCCAGCGAGTGGGTGGTGGATCGGCTGGGGGCCGACATCGGGCTCCGCTGCCAGGGCTGCGGACGGCACGTGCTGCTGGAGCGCCGCCTCCTCGAGTCCCGACTCACCGACTTCGTGTCGCGTGGCGACGCGGCCATGAGCGCCGCCGTGTCGCCCCGACCGGCTCTGGGAGCGTGACCGGCCGACGTCGAGCGCCGGCCCGCCCGCGCGCAACGAGCCGCACCCGTACCG
The DNA here is from genome assembly GCA_035717865.1 of Candidatus Limnocylindrales bacterium. GTDB lineage: Bacteria > Chloroflexota > Limnocylindria > Limnocylindrales > CSP1-4 > UBA5189. The sequence goes on along the minus strand of DASTIE010000205.1, from coordinate 15,696 downwards.
CCGCGAGCCGGGCCGAGGAATCCGCCGCGAAGACCGCTGCCGAGATCGCCTCCGACCCGCAGGCCGCCGCCGTCGCCGTCGCGGCGGTCCCGAGCTCCGAATCGGCGATCGCGGTCCTCCGGAACCGCCCATTCCTGCTGCTGTGGCTCGCCCAGGTCGCGACCCAGATCGGGATCAACATGATCCTGTACGCGCTGGAGGTCCTCGTCCTCCGCGAGACAGATCTATCGACGGCTGTCTCGGCGCTGTTCCTCACGTTCCTCGTTCCGTCGGTGCTGTTCTCGGCGCTCGCGGGCGTGTTCGTCGACCGGATCGACCGGCGGCTCGTGCTCGTCGTCACCAACGCGCTGCGGGCCGCGATCCTCGTCGCCATCTTCGCAGCCGGTCCGGACATCGGCCTGATCCTGGTCCTCAACACGATCCTCTCGACCGTGACGGTGTTCTTCGCCCCGGCAGAGGCGGCGATGATCCCGGTGGTCGTGCCGCGCGAGCAGCTCGTGGCCGCGAACGGGATCTTCACGCTCACGCTCAACGGTGCGTTCGCGGTCGGGTTCGCGTTCCTCGGGCCGCTCGTGGTGACGATCGTGGGCAGCCCCGAGCCGCTGATCCTGCTCGTGGCCGTCCTGTTCGGGCTCGCGGCGGTGTTCTGCATGACCCTGCCGGGCGATCCACCGGCGGCGGCCGAGGCGCCGCATCCGGGCCGCAGGCGCGAGACCGTGACCGAGGCGGGCCAGGCGGTGGCGGGCGTCTTCGGGCAGCTCCGCGAAGGCATCGCCTACATCCGCGAGAACCCCGCGGTGGCGTGGTCGCTTGCGTACCTGGGCGTGGCGGCATCGCTGATCGGCGTGGTGGCCGTCCTCGGGCCGTCGTTCGCGCGGGACACGCTCGGGCTCAGCCCGGAGGACCTGATCGTCGTCGTCCTGCCGCTGGGCATCGGGATCGTGTTCGGCGTGCTGCTGCTCAATAACTACGGCAAGTATTTCGCGCGGCGGCGAGCGATCGAGCTTGGGCTCGTGGTGCTCGGGATCCTGCTCGTGATCCTGACCATCGCGGGGCCGCTGAGCCGGCTGCTGACGGGTGTCGGCGAGAACCTCGACGTCGTCGACCTGTCCGGGCTGACGTCGCTCGTCGCGGTCGTGGTCGCGATCGCGTTCATGGCCGGCATCTGCTACGGGATCGTGGCCATCTCCGCGCAGGTCCAGCTGCAGGAGGATATCCCGGCCGACGTTCGGGGCCGCGTCTTCGGCGTCCTCAACATGCTCATCTCGGTCGCGAGCATCCTGCCGATCATCATCGTCGGGCCGATCGCGGACATCATCGGCACGACGCCCGTGATCCTGTTCGTCGCCGCGTTCGTGCTGTTCTCCGGGCTCGCCTCGATCATCAGCCGCGGCCCGATCCGACCCGAGGAAGGCCGCGACCTCATTCCCGAGATCGCGCCCGGGTCGCAGTTCGACCCGACGGGCTCGAACCTCCCGCGCCCGCCGCGTCATGCGCATGCGCGCGAGGACGACGCCTCCGCCGACCACCCACGGCGGCCCGCCACGCGGCAGCCCTAGCGGCACGCCGATGGCCAGGGTCGCGGTCATCTTCACCGGCGGGACGATCTCGATGGTCGCGAACGCCGAAGCGGGCGGAAAGGTGCCGACGCTCGATGGAGCGGCGATTCTCGCTCGCGCGCCGGGCATCGACCAGATCGCGGAGCTCGAGATCGTCGACGTCGGGCGGACGCCGGCCAGCCATCTCTCGTTCGAGCAGCTGTTCCGGATCGGGAGCGAGATTCGGCGCTGCCAGGCGGATCCGGCGATCGATGGGGTCGTCGTGGTGCAGGGCACGGACGTGATCGAGGAGACGGCGTTCTTCTGGGACCTGATCCTCGATGGCGAGGCGCCGGTGGTCGTCACGGGCGCGATGCGAGCCGCATCCGACGCGAATGACGACGGTCCCGACAACCTCCGCGACGCGGTTCGGTGCGCAGCCTCGCCGGCGCTGCGCGGGCAGGGCGTGGTCGTCGTGCTCGATCACACGATAAACGAGGCCGACGACGTGACCAAGACACATGCCTCGGCGCTGGACACGTTCCAGTGCCTGAACGTCGGTCCGCTGGGGCGGGTCGAGGGCGATCGAGTGGCGGTGTCTCGCTCCCGTGGCCCGCGCCGGCACGTCGCCGCGGTCCGGGCGGCCGAGGGTGTCCAGATCGTGGTCGCGCACGTGGCGATGGATGGCTCGCAGCTCGACGCGGCGGCCGCGAACGGCGCGCCTGGCATCGTGGTCGAGGCGGCCGGCGCGGGAAACACCTCCGCGTCCCTGCTCGACGCGGCGGTCCGCGCGATGGGGCGGGGGAGCGCAGTTGCCCTCACCACGCGGGCGCCCGCCGGGGCCGCCGGCACCGGCTACGCGTTCCCCGGGGGCGGCGCGACGTGGGTCCGCGCCGGTGCGCTGCTCGCGGGCCACCTCACCGGCCCGAAGGCCCGGATCGCGCTCGCCCTCGGGCTCGGCGCCGGCCTGGATCGCGAGGCCCTCCGGGAGCTCCTCGCGGACCCGCCGGGCTGGGGTCCGGCGATCGACTCGGCGCCGCGGACGCGGAGCACCGCCTGATGCCTCTCGACATGCTCGTCACCGGCCGGATCGCGACGTTCGCCGGCGCCTCGGGCTTTGGGTGGGTGGAGGCCGTCGGGGTCCGTGATGGCGTGGTGGCCTTCGCGGGCTCCGCGGTCGACCTCGAATCGCGCGCGGATCCGCACACCCGGCGAATCGAGCTCGAGCCGGGCGAGCTGGCGATGCCCGGGATCATCGACGCCCACCTGCACCTGACGGGCGCCGCGCTCGCCGCCGAGCAGGTCGACCTCACGCCCGCGCAGTCGATCGACGAAGCGCTCGCGCTCCTGGCCGCCGCTGCCCGCGACGTCCCCGCGCCCGGCTGGATCCTCGGCGGCGGCTGGGACCAGCGCCGCTTCGGCGCGTGGCCGAACGCGGCCGCGCTGGAACGCAACGTGCCCGGCAGGCTCGTCGCGCTGCGGGCCTTCGATCATCACGCGGCCTGGGTCTCGCGAGCCGCGCTCGCCGTGGCCGGCATCGACCGCGACACCGCGGATCCCGACGGCGGCGTGATCAGCCGCGACGCCGACGGCGAGCCGGACGGCGTGCTCCTCGAGAACGCCGGAGGCATGGTGCTCAACCTGGTCCCCGCCCCCGATGACGACGTCGTCCGCCGAGCGATCCGGAGCTACGGCCAGACGCTCCTGCGGCTCGGCGTCGTGGGCGCCCACGATCCGGCGCGACTGTCGAGCGACCCCGAGAACCGGGCGTTCGACCTCTACGCAGAGCTCGCCGAGGCGGACGAGCTGCCCATTCGCATCCGCGCCTGCGTCCGGGCAGAGGGCCTCGAGAACGCCATCGGGCGTGGCCTTCGCAGCGGCGGGGCCATCGGCGCGGCCGATCGCTCGAGGCTGTCCTTCGGCTGGCTGAAGCTCTTCGCCGACGGGACGCTGGGCTCGAAGACGGCGGCCCTCCTGGACCCGATCGAGGGCAGCTCCGATAGAGGTCTCTTTCTCAGCCCGCCAGAGCGACTGGCGGAGCTCGCTTCGCAGGCGGCGGACGCGGGAATCGCGACGATGATCCACGCGATCGGCGACGCGGGCTGCCGAGCAGCGCTCGACGCCCTCGCCCCCACGGCGGCGCGCGTGCCGTTCATGCCGCGCGTCGAGCACGTGCAGCTCCTGGGCACGGCCGACCGCTCGCGGTTCGCGACGCACGGGATCGCTGCCTCGGTGCAGCCGGTGCACCTGCGCGAGGACGCCGAGACGGCGCGCCGCGACTGGGGACCTCGCGCGGAGTCCAACGGCTACACGTGGCGCTCGCTGCTCGACGCCGGCGCGACGCTGGCGTTCGGCACGGACGCACCGGTCGAACCAGCGGACCCATGGCCCGGCATCGCGCTGGCCGTGCTCCGGCGGGACCCGTCGTGGGGCCCCGACGCTGAGCCGTACGGCCCCGATCAGGGCCTGACGCTCGAGGAGGCGCTTCGGGCGGCGACGGTCGGCGTCGCGGCGACCGCGAGGGACCCGCTGGGCGGTCGTCTCATCCCGGGCTCGCTCGCGGACCTGATCGTGCTGCCGGCGGCGCCTCGCGAGAGCGCCGACCCCGCAGAGCGCGCCGGGGCGTTCGCCGAGGTCCGTCCGCGGCTCGTGATGGTTGGTGGCGAGGTAGCGATCGAGCGCTGACCGCTCGAATCCTCAGGAGGTCAAGTGGGGCGTCCGCCGTCGGCGACGCTGGCCGCCGGATCCGTGGAGTCTCCCGGCTTCGCGGATTCCTTCTCCTCCAGCTGTGCCCAGAGCGGCGACATCGCAGGCTTCTCGTCCGGCCTCGACATCAGGAGGAGGGTAAGCAGGGCGACAGGGCCGAAGAACAGCGCGAACGCCGCCCACAGCCCGCCCTCGCGATTCCGCCGTCCGGCGAGCCACCCGGTGAGGGCCATGATGCTGAACCACACGATCAGGAGAACTGCGACGGCCGTGATGAACGGGCCATTGAGACGCGCCGCCGCGTCGAGGTCACCAAGATCCAAGTGGCACCTCTATCACCATTCTCCGACCTCCGGCAAGCTTTCGACCGCCTGTACGCCGGACTGTGGGATCCGGCCTCTCTCAGTCAACGTGATGGCACGAGAGCGCGGTGCGCTTCGGCGAAGAGGCCGTTGAGGATTCGCGAGGTCGAGGGAAAGGCATGAATCGTGTCGGCCAGGACCTCGATCGGCACGCGAGCGCGAATCGCCAGGACGCACTCATGGACTGCCGCGGAGGCATCCGGGCAGGCCATCGCGGCGCCGACCATCGTCCGCGAGGCACGGTCGAACACCACCGTCACGTGGCCCCGCCGGGCCATCACGGAATAGCCACGTGCCGAGGTCGCGAAGTCGGCGACGAACTCGACCGCATCGACGCCCGCCGCCGTCGCCTGCTCGACGGACACGCCGCAGAACGCCGCCTCGGGATCGGTGTAGGACGCCCGAACGAGGGCGCGATAGTCGGGGCGGACGTCGTCACCCAGGGCCATCCGCACGGCCATCTCGCCCTGGTAGTGCGCCTGGTGCGTGTGCAGCTCCGGGCCCGCGGGGTCGCCGATGACCCACAGCCCGTCGGCGACGCGCAGGCGGCCGTCGCGTGGGAACGGCGTGCGCCCGGTGGTGTCCACGCCGTAGCACTCCAGGCCGAGGTCGTCGATCGGGAAGTCGCGCCCCACCGCGAGCAGGATCGCGTGGCCCTCGGCCGTCGAGCCGTCCGACAGGTCGATCGCGTGCGCGCCGCCCGAGCCGCCGCCGGCCCGCGCGGCCGTCGCGCGGACCCCGAGCCGGACGTCGACCCCGTCCTCGCGCAGCGCCTCCGTGACGACGGCCGAGTTGCGCGGGTGGTCCGTCGGCATGAGCCTGTCGCCGGACTGGACGATCGTCACCGGCACGCCGAACCGGGCGTAGCCCTGCGCCAGCTCGCAGCCCGTGGGACCGCCGCCGAGCACCAGCAGCGATGGCGGTAGCTCGCGGGCGAGCGTCGCCTCGCGGTTCGTCCAGTACGGGACGTCCGAGAGGCCCGGGAGCGGCGGGACCTTCGAGGTCGAGCCGACGGCGATGACCACGTTCCGGGCCTCGAGCCGATGCGTCTCGCCGTCGTGGCGGATCTCGACGATGCCCCGGCTGGGCACGCGCGCCTCACCGCGGTACACGACCGCGCCCTTGGACTCGAGCGCCTCCACGTGGGAGCTGTCGTCGGGGTCCGCGGCATCCGCGGGGCGATTGACCATGTAGTCGCGCCGATCGGAGGCCTGGCGCCACGACCACGAGGCGGGATTCGCGTGATGGCGGGCGGCGCCATCGAGCAGGGACTTCGACGGGACGCAGCCGATGTGCGGACAGCTCCCGCCAAGCCACTGCCGATCGACGATGGCGACGCTCGCGCCGCGCTCGCGGGCCTCGAAGGCGGCTGACTCGCCGGCCGGGCCGGCGCCGATGATCACGAAGTCGAACATCAGCGCGATTGTGGGCTGGCGTCCGCAGCCGGCGCGTGACGCCGCTGGCGCCAGGCCTCGTACAGGAGGATCGCCGCGGCGGCCGAGACGTTCAGCGAGTCGGCGATGCCCTCCATGGGCAGCCGTACGGAGGTCACGTCCTCGCCGTGCCACGTCGGCGAGAGGCCGTCCGCCTCGCTCCCGAGCACCAGCGCGACCGGTCCCGTGAGGTCGGCGTCCGCATGGAGCATGGAGCCGTCCACGCGGGTCGTCACGACCCGAAGACCCCGATCGCTGAGCCAGCCACGGATCTCCCCCGCCGGCGCCGCCACGACCGGCACCGTGAAGATCATGCCGACGCTCGCCCGGATCACGTTCGGGTTGAACAGGTCCGTGCCGCCCGCGGCGATCACCGCGTCCGCGCCGGCCCCATCGGCGGAGCGGAGAATCGCGCCGACGTTGCCGGGCTTCTCGACGTCCTCCGTGACGACGACGAGCGGCTGCGGCGGCAGCTCGAGGTCCTCGAGCGTGCGGACGCGCGGCCGCACGACCAGCACGACGCCGTCCGATCGATCGCCGTAGGCGAGCTTCTCGAACGCCCGCCGGCTCACCTCGACCAGCTCACGACGGCCGGACGCCCGACCGAGGGCGGCCACGGCTGCGAACGCGTCGTCGGAGGCGAGGAGCTCTCGACAGACGAAGGCGGTGTCGACCTCCACGCTCGCCTCGATCGCGCGTCGAGCCTCGCGCGCGCCATCGACCAGCGTCAGGCCGGTCGCCTCGCGGTCGCGCCGCTCACGCAGCGCCAGCGCAGCGCGCAGCCGCGGGTTCGAGGGGCTGTCGATCAGGAGGGAGCGGTCGTCGGGCATCGCGCTCGAATGGTGCACCGTCAACCGGCGCGCCGGACCGCCCAGCCAAGCTCGAGCCGCGCGGAGGATTCGGCCTCGAGCGTCAGCCGATCGACCTCCGTCGACCCGGCTCCGAACGCCTCCCGCAGCGCACCGAGCAGCGCCGCGCCGTCCAGGCCCGTGGTGTGGGAGGTCAGCAGGACGAAGGCATCGTCGGCGGCAACGGACCGGCACGCCGCCAGCAGCGTGGGCAGCTCGGCGGCGAGCTTCCACTGCCGCCGTCCCGCACGCCCGAAGCTCGGCGGGTCCAGGACCACGCCGTCGTAGCGACGACCGCGCCGGGCCTCCCGGGCCACGAACGCGCCCGCGTCGTCCACCAGCCACCGGACCGGTCGATCGTCCAGCCCAGACAGCGACGCGTTGCGCCGCGCCCAGTCGACGGCGCCATTCGATGCGTCCACGTGGGCCACGGCCGCGCCTGCACGGGCCGCCGCGAGCGTCACGAGGCCCGTGTGGGCGAAGAGGTTCAGCACCTGCGGCGCCTCGCCGCGTGCCGCGGCGGCCACGCGGTCGCGGACGCGGGCCGTCACCCAGGCGAGATTCGCCGCGTGCTCGGGGTAGATCCCGAGCCCGCCGGAGGCGGTGGGCCGGAGCTCCAGCGTCAGCCCGTCGATCGCCACCGGCCACGGCTCGAGCGCCGCCGGCGCGCCGATCCACTCGCCGCCCGGGTCGAACCGCAGGTCCGCTCGCCGCCAGGCGAAGAAGTCGCCGAGCCGCGTCCCTGTGGCCGCCGGCGCCGGGCGATCGACGACTCGCTCGCCGAACCGCTCGAGCCGCCGCCCATCGCCGGCGTCGAGGAGGTCGTAGTCGGGCCGTTCGGCCCTCGGCGCATCTCGCGACATCGCGCCATCATGACGGGCGAGATGACCCGCATCCTCCTCTACACCGGCAAGGGCGGCGTCGGAAAGACCAGCATCGCCGCGGCGACCGCGGTTCGAAGCGCCCAGCTGGGGCATCGGACGATCGTCCTCTCGACCGACATCGCGCACAGCCTCGCCGACGCGTTCGATCGCCCGCTCGGGCCCGAGCCGACGCCGCTCGCCGACAACCTGTGGGGCCAGGAGCCGGACGTCTACTTCAACATCGGCCGGTACTGGTCGACGATCCAGCGCTACATGGCGGAGCTGTTCAGCTGGCGCGGCCTCGACGAGGTCCTGGCCGAGGAGATGACGGTGCTGCCGGGCATGGACGAGCTCGGCAACCTGCTGTGGATCGCCGACCACGTCGAGTCCGGCGAGTACGACGTCATCGTCGTCGACGCGGCGCCGACGGGCGAGACGCTCCGCCTCCTCAGCCTGCCCGAGGCGAGCCGCTGGTGGATCGAGCGCATCGCGCCGATCGGGCGGCGGGTCAGCCGCGTCGGCCGGCCCATGCTGGAGCGGATCATCGGCGTGCCGATGCCGCGGGACGAGGTCTTCGCGGCTGCCGAGCGGCTCCTCAACCGCCTCGACAAGGTCCATCGCCTCCTTGCCGACCCGGACCGCAGCTCGGTCCGGATCGCGCTCAACCTCGAAAAGCTCTCGCTCATGGAGGCGCAGCGCTCGTTCACGTACTTCCACCTGTTCGGCTACCCGGCCGATCTGGTGGTCTGCAACCGCGTTCTGCCCTCGGAGATGTCGGGCGACGGCACCTTCGGCGGCCTTCGAACGACGCAGCAGCGCTACCTGCGGGACGTCGTCGCGCAGTACGCGCCCGTGCCCGTGCGGACGGTGCCCCTGTTCGATCGCGAGATGATCGGCTTCGACCCTCTCGCCGAGATCGGGCAGGCGCTGTTCGGCGAGGACGACCCGACGTCGTTCTTCTATCGCGGCCGCCCGTACAGGATCCGGGCCGAGGACGGCGGCCACGTGCTGGAGGTCGCGCTGCCGTTCACAGAGCGCGAGGACGTCTCGATCAACCGTGACGGGGACGAGCTGCTGCTCCAGGTCGACGGCCTCCGCCGTACGATCACGCTCCCGCGCGCCCTGGTGGACGCCCCGACAACCGGTGCGAAGATGGACGACGGCGTGCTGAAGATCAGGTTCGAGGGCCGCGCGGACGCGCGGCGCAAGTGACCGCCGACGGGCGAAGGAGGCGACGACCCATGGACGAATCGATGAGCGGCGGACGCGGCTCGCGTGCACGCCGCGGCGGGTCGGCGTCGCCGGGCGTGCCCGAATCAGGCTCGGATGTGCGGATAGCGGAGCTGGAGCGACGGCTCGCGCAGCTCGAGGGCGAGCCGAGCATGCGCGAACGCGGCCGGAAGATGATGGATCGCGTGGTCCCGCCTGAGGCGTCGCGCCACTTCCGCAACGCCGGGCGGGAACAGCTGCTCGGCATCCGCTCGATCGTGGATCACTGGATCCACCGCATCGACGACGCCGAGACGCGGTCGTCGGATTCGGCGGGCCGCCACAGGATCGAGATCGAGTAGCGCGAAGAGCCTCGTCCGCGCCTCAGTACAGCGCGGGGAAGCGCGCGCGCAGCGTGGGGCCGAGGTCGGTCGGGCTCGCGGCGTCGAGCATGTCGAGGAGCTTCTTCGTCCCGCCCAGCTTGTGGCGGTACGTCTGGACGTAGTCCGCGACCGTGTTCCAGAAGAGGCTCGTGCCCATCGTCGAGCGGAAGCCGTTGAGCACCTTGCTGCCCTGGATGTAGATCGTCTCGTAGTAGCACGACGACGAGTACTGGGTGATCCGGCGGTCGAGGGCGTCCGTCGCACAGCGCGAGCTGCGAAGGTTCCCGAGGACCGTGCGGGCCAGGAGGTCCGCAGCCGCCTCGTCCGCGAAAGGCTCCTTCCACTGGTCGTTGCCGACGAGGCCGTAGAACCACTGGTGCGCGGTCTCGTGGTAGACGAGATAGCTCAGGTTGGAGCTCGCGGTGTTGGCCGGGATCCAGACGAGGCCCGGTGACTCCATGCCGTAGCCGCCCTTCGTCTCCACCGCGGTGAACGACGGCCACGGGTACGCGACTCCGACGCGTGCGGCCTCGCTCGCGAGCGCGGCACGGGCCTTGTCCGCGAGCGTCGAGCCGGATACGCCGCCCGGCCGCGAATAGGCGCGGATCGCGATGCCGTTGACGGACCGGCTGGAGACCGTGAAGTCCGAGGCCAGGACGATCGCGACGTCACGGACGTCGCGGGCCGTGAAGGTCCAGGACTTCGAGGCAGCGGTCGAGAGACCGGCGACGGGCGCCGCGAGAATCCGTGGCTTGTCCAGCACGAGCTTCACGGACACCTGCGGGCTGGACGGCGTCACGAACGGGTCGCCGTGGTTCGGGCGGTCGAAGGGTCGGGCGACGCTGACCCACGGGATCCATCGGTACAGCGAGATCGTGCCGCCGTAGCGCGTGAACAGCCAGTTCGAGCCGGAGAGGCTGTTCTTGAGGGTGCCCTTGTAGCCGACCTTCACGACCACGGTCGCGCCGGCCGGCAGGATCCCACCCAGCGGCACCACGAGCGTCTGGTCGCTGATCTTGACGGTCACCGGCGTGCCGTCGACGGCGCCGTAGGTGATCGAGATGTGGCCGAGGCGCGCGGCGATGGTGTTCAGCTCCAGGCGGTCGATGCCCGCGCCGGAGTCGTTGCGGGCCGTGATGGTCGTCGTGACGCGCACGACACCTGTGCCGACGACGATGCCCGCGCTCACCGCGTAGGTGGCGTGGAGGTTGTAGCTCGTGCGGTTGACCGAGCCGGGCATGATCGCGCTGGCGAGCGGCGCCGAGCCTTCCGCGCGGCCCGGCGGCTGCACGGGATGCGCGGCTGCGACGGGCGCGCCGGCAGCCAGCAGGGCGAGGCACAGGAGCAGCGCGAACGGGCGTCTGGGGGTCGTCACGGCGCGAATCCTAGTGGGAGCAAAGGGCTTCGCGCCATGTGTCAGAAGTAATGCATCGCCACCGGGGGGTCGTGCGCCACCATGTGTCTCCAAGCAACGGAGGCCGGGTGGGAGGGTTCCTCACGCGCCGCACATCGGCCCGCGTCGCCGCGCTCTTCTGCGCCGCGCTCGCTGCTTCGTCGATCGTGCCCGTCGCGGATGCTGCCGGCGGCGGGGGTTCCGCGGCCAGCCGCGCTGACGTGGATGCGGCGGTCGCGTTCCGGGAGAAGCTCGGGCTCCGCGCGGATCGCGCATTCGTGGCGCAGACGTTCGGGAAGCGCGGATTCTCCAGCGAGACGTGGGGCGTCCCGCTCGACAACCCCGAGTCCGCGGAGCTCGACCGCCGCGCCGACATCCAGCGGGACCTCGGGCGGGCGCTGCGGAGGTGGGCCGACGAGAAGGGCTTCGCGGGCGCGTATTTGGACCAGCGCGGGCGAGGCCGGCCGGTCTTCCTGACGACCGCCGATCCCGTGAAGGCGAAGGGCGCCGTGGCCCGCCTGCTGCCCGACGGCGCGAACGCGCGCTTCCTCCGCGTTCGCCACTCGATGGCCCAGCTCACCGCGCTGCAGGAGCGGATCAACGAGGACCTGCGCGCCGGCGCGCTCGCACAGCTCGGCGTCGTCAGCACCGCGATCGACGCGCGCGCCAATGCCGTCGCAATCGGCGTGATGGAGGCATCCGACGCGGCTCGCGCGGACCTCATCGCCCGCTACGGCGACGCGGTCGCGGTGATCGCGGAGCTCCCCGCGCAGGGCGGCGACGCGTGCACGGCGCGCGACAACTGCCTGCCCGCGAAGGCCGGCCTCGAGATCCGCAGCTCCTACAACGGCAACAACTGCACGACAGGCTTCCTCGCCCGTGTGGTCGGGAGCCCCGAGCCGCGCATCCTCACCGCGGGTCACTGCATCGGCAAGAGCGGTGGGACCGGCACGTCGCTGACGTGGACCCAGGGGAGCACCAGCGTCGGCTGGGCCGAGTTCTCCACGTGGGCGGATGGCGCGGATGCGGACGTCGGCATCCTGACGCCGTCGTCGTCGATCAGCGGCCCTCGCAACCTGCTGTACCGGGCGTCCAGCGGCGACATAGCGTCGATCGGCGCGTGGCGCGCGACCGCGGCCCAGGTTCAGGGCGAGCTGCTCTGCCGCGCCGGCGCCGTGAGCGGCTATCACTGCGGCACGGTCGTGCTGACGAACCGGACGAGGGACGTCGACGGGCACACGATCGATCACCAGTGGGTCGTCGACTTCGATGCCTGCCCCGGCGACAGCGGCGCGCCGTACTTCGCGGGCAACACGGCCTATGGGCTCCACTCCGACTCGACGTTCGGGTGCGAGCCGGCCACCAACCAGGCGTGGTACTCGCCGGTCGGCTGGATCCTCGAGACACTCAAGGCGAAGGGCCACCCCGTCGAGCTGTGCACGACGGCGGCGTGTGGCGCGGACACGAACGCCTGGACGACGCAGGGCTCCCTCGGCAACGGCTCGTGGAGCCCGCACCTCATCAACCTCGACGCCGGGCGGGTCCTCGCGGTCGGCGGGACCTTCGGCGACCTGCTGCTGGGCGACGGCGCGTCCGGGACGAGTTCGCCGGAGCTGTTCGACCCGGCGACCGGCAACTGGTCGGACACCGACGCGCCGCCCTGGGCTCCCGCCACGTGCGATGGGCAGTACGCCGTGCGCCTGGCCACCGGGCGGGTGCTGGTCGGCGGGGGCCGAAACATCGGCTCCGGCGGCAGCGACGCCTGCGACGGCGCGCATCTCTATGACCCCGACGACGGCTCGAACGGCTCGTGGTCGAGCGTCGCGGATCCGCCGGCCGTGCTCCAGGCGGCGGGTGCGGTCCTCCTCGCGGACGGGCGCGCGTTCGTGACCGGGGGTTCGGGGGCGAGCGGCGCAACCTCCGTCGCGATGGCCTACTCGCCGAGCGGCAACGCGTGGACGACCCTGCCTTCCGCGCCGACGGGCGCGCTGTCGCCGCTGGTGCTCGCCCTCGGCGACGGCCGCGTGCTGGTCTCGGGCGGCTACACCGTCGCGGATGCCGCGGCGCCCGGCTACGTCGACTCGTCGGCGACCCACCTCTACAACCCGGGGTCGAACAGCTGGGCCACGTCGTCCGCGTTCGGGGCCTTCGGCCTGTCCGGCACCGTCCTCGCGGACGGCCGCGCCGTGATCGCGGGCGGCCAGGACCTCACGTGGGACGGTTCGCAGCACGGCTCGTTCCTGTCGACCGTCCGGGCCTTCAACCCAGCGACGAACAGCTGGAGCCAGCTCGGGTCGATGCGGCGCGGGCGGGCGGGCGGCACGCTCGCCGAGCTCGGAAATGGCCTTCTCCTGGCGGCGGCCGGTCGTGTTGATTCCACGACGGTCGCGGGAGGAGCGACCCGCACCTCGGAGGCCTGGGATCGCGCCACGAACGCCTGGTACGTCGCGCCGGCCCTCGCGGGCGCGCACGCGGATCCCGGAGGCGTGCTCCTCGACGACGGCCGGATGCTCGTTGCCGGCGGCGGCACCTCGACGACAGAGACCTACGTCCCCGGGGACATCCTGCCGCCAACGTCGAGCGCGGCCGCGTTCGGGCTCCGGACTGGTTCGCCGATGCAGACCAGGGCGATGCCGATCCGGGTGACGTGGACGGGCTCCGACAAGGGCGGGTCGGGTATCGGCACGTACGACCTCGGGCGAAGCATCGACGGTGGCGCCTTCGTCACGATCGCGACGCGCCTGACGGCCGCCCTTTACAACACGTGGGCCGCCAGCGGCCACGTCTATCGGTTCCAGGTCCGCGCGCGCGACTGGGCGGACAACGTCGGGCCGTGGATGGCAGGCCCGGCGCTCCGGATGGGCTCCCTGGAACAGACCAGCCCGAAGATCGCCTACTCGGGCACGTGGCGCACGAACACCGGGTCCGGCTACTCGGGCGGCAGCATCCGCTACGCGAGCACCGCCGGACGTTCGGCGTCGTATACGTTCACCGGTCGCGGCATCGCGTGGGTGGCCGCCAGGGGTCCCACACGCGGCTCTGCGAAGGTCTACATCGACGGGAAGCTCGCCGCCACCATCAGCCTCCACAACTCGAAGACGAACTACCGCTTCGTGGCCTACCGGCGCTCGTGGGGCTCATCCGGCAAGCACACCATCAAGATCGTCGTGTCGGGGACGAGCGGCCATCCGCGCGTCGATCTCGACGTCTTCGAGCTGATCTCCAACCCGTAGGAAACCGCGGGGGCACAATCCGGGGCCAGTGACGACCGATCGCCACCCGGCCCGCTCCGGATCCACGCCACGGCTGGCGCCGTCAGCGGCCGCGAGCGCCGGTCGCCGCCATCCCGAGCGAGCGGAGCCTCACAGCATCGGCACGTCGGGGACGCGGAACGTCCTCGCGCGGGAGGTCCGGCTGCTGGGGGCCCTTCTCGGCGAGATCATCGTCGAGCAGGCGGGCGACGGGGTCTTCGAGCTCGTGGAGTCGACGCGGGAGCGGGCGATCGCCGCGCGCCGACGAGGTGCCGATGAGCGGGTCACCTTCGACGTGCTGCCGATCGACGCTGAGCCGCTCGAGGGTGTCGTGCGGGCGTTCGGGCTGTACTTCCAGCTCATCAACCTCGCGGAGGCCCGGGACCGCGTCCGGCGGGCGACGCGACGAGCCCGAGCGACCTCGGGTGCATCGGAAGGCGCGCGGATGCGTGTCGCGCTCCGGCGCCCGGACGTGCGTGAGGCCCTCGACGCGATCCGCATCGCGCCCGTGCTGACGGCGCACCCGACGGAGGCGAGACGCCGCACCGTGCTCGTGGCCCTGCGGCGGATCGCGCGCCTGTTGGAGCGTGCCGACGACCCGCGCATCACCCCCGCCGTCGATCGCGAGCTGCGGCGCCAGCTGCGCGAGGAGATCGCGGTCCTGTGGCGTACCGCGGAGCTGCGGCGCGGCGCCCCGAGCCCGCTGGACGAGGTCCGGACCGCGATGGTCGTCTTCGACGAGACGCTGTACCGCCTGACGCCGCAGCTGTACGGGCTGGTCGACACGTTCATGCCCGGCCCGCGCAGCGCGCGCGTCCGCGAGCTGCAGGAGCCGCACATCCCCGCGTTCCTGCGCTTCGGCTCGTGGATCGGCGGCGACCGCGACGGCCATCCGATGGTCACCTCGAACGTCACGGAGGAGACGGTCCGGATCCAGGCCGACCACGTCCTGCGGGGGCACGAGGCGGTCGCGAACCGTCTGTCGCAGACGCTCGCGCTGAAGGTGCGCGGCGACGCCGTCCCGCGGACCCTCGCCCACCGGCTGACGGAGGACGAGCTGGCGATGCCACAGCTGGCCCGGTCGCTCGCCGACCGCTTCCCGGACGAGCCGTTCCGGCAGCGGCTCGGGTTCGTCGCGGAGCGGCTGCGGCACACGCGCGTGCGGCTGCTCGGCGAGCGCCGCGGCGCGACCACCGCCGGATATGCCGGCCCGGAGGAGGTCCTCGCGGAGCTTCGCGAGATCCAGGAAGCGCTGGTCGAGGTCGGGCTCGCGCGCTCCGCCTGGGGCGACGTCCACGACTTCGTCTGGCAGGTCGAGACGTTCGGCTTCCACCTCGCGACGCTCGAGGTGCGCCAGCACGCCGCCGTGCACCGGCGGGCGCTGGCCGGGGCACCGGACGACGGCGCGATGCCCGGTCGGGACGAGGTGCTGGAGACCTTCCGGTCGATGGCTCGCATCCAGCGCGAGCTCGGCGAGGCGGCGCTATCGCGCTACATCGTGTCGTTCACGGCGGGCGCCTCCGACGTGACGGACGCGCTGGAGCTCGCCCGTGCGGCCGGTGTCGCGGATGCGCTGGCGCTCGACGTCGTGCCGCTGTTCGAGTCGTCCGACGCGCTCACGAGCGCGGGCGAGATCCTCGATGGGCTCCTCGCCGACCCTCGCTACCGCGAGCACCTCCGCGGGCGCGGCGACCGGCAGGAGGTGATGCT
>DASTIE010000204.1:0-6308 GCA_035717865.1 Candidatus Limnocylindrales bacterium | reverse complement strand
GCGGTCGAGTCCGGCGTGAACGCGTCGATCCGCGAGCCGATGGACGCCGTCTGGTGGGGCATCAGCACGCTCGTTGGCGGGCAGACGGACGTCACGGCGGTCACGACGGAAGGACGCATCGCGACCGTTGCCCTGCTGCTGCTCGGCGTCGGGCTCCTGGCCGGCCTCACCGCGACCGTCGTCAGCTTCGTGGTGAGCTCCGGGAATGAGCGGGGATCGACGGCTGCCGGAGACCTCCGTGCACTGGCGCGGCTCCGGGATGCCGGCATCGTCACCGACGCGGAGTTCGCGGATCTCGTCGCCCGCGTGTCGCACCGCCTGCAGGCACGACCGTCCCGCCGATCCCGAGAAGGTGGAGGCGACGACCGGATTCGAACCGGTGAATAGAGGTTTTGCAGACCTCCGTGTTGAACCACTTCACCACGTCGCCTGGGAGCCGAGGGATTGTGCCACGGCGCCGCGGGATGGTTGCCCCTCGAGGATTCGAACCTCGCCTAACGGATTCAAAGTCCGCTGTCCTACCACTAGACGAAGGGGCAGGGCGCCGGCGCTAGCGTACCGGCAGTGTCACCGGCGGCGAGCCCGAGCGCTCGTACGATTGCGCGGACTCGCGGAGGGCCACTGCGATGGCACTGAACGGTCGAAGGTTGGGACGCGTCGGCGCCATGACGCTGGCGGCGGGACTCGTGCTCTCTGCGTGCGAGCCAACCCCTGCGCCCTCGTCATCGACGGCGCCCGCTGGAACACCGGCGGCTGGTGAGCCGACCGGATCCCCCGGCCCGCGCGCCGGGGGCACCATCTACCTGCTCACGTCGGCGGAGGAGTTCAACCACGTCGACCCGCAGCGGATCTACACGCCGGAGGACTTCGCGTTCTTCGGGGCGACGATCTATCGCTCCCTCGTGGCCTACGCCACCGCACCCGATTCGATCGAGGGCACGACGCTCGTCCCGGACCTCGCCACCGACATCGGGCGCCCGAGTGACGGCGGCCGAACGTGGGCCTTCACGCTCCGCGACGGCGTGACCTTCCAGACGGGCGACCCGGTCACCTGCGAGGACATCCGCTACAGCGTCTCGCGCAGCTTTGCGAACACCATGATCAGCGAGGGACCGACGTACGCGATCCAGTACCTCGACATCCCGCCCGCCACGGAGAAGGACACCGAGGACGGCTTCCTCTCGAGCTACCACGGCCCGTTCGAATCCACGCCGGACGAGCAGCGAATCTTCGACCAGGCAATCGACTGTTCCGGCGACCACCGAACGATCACGTTCCACCTCAACCGGCCCGTCGCCGAGTTCAACCACGCGACGACCCTCGGCTTCTCGCCGGTCATGCAGGCCGCGGACACCGGCGAGAGGTACGGCAGGACACCGGATAGCCGCCCGGTCTCGTCCGGCCCGTACATGGTCGAGCGCTATGAGCCGGGTGAGGACGGCACGTTCGTCCTCGTCCGCAATCCGGAGTGGAAGGCCGTCAGCGATCCGATCCGGAAGGCCTATCCCGATCGCTGGGTCATTGAGTTCGGGGTCGACGCCCTGGACATCGACCGCCGAATGGTCGCGGCCGCCGGCGAGGACGCCTTCGCGCTCCAGTACGGTCCGCTCCAGCCGGAGTCGATCGCGAACATCTTCTCAGGCGCCGAAACGCCGCGTCCGGAGTTCGCCGGGCGGGCGGTCGCAGGCTTCGATCCGTACGTGCGCTACGAGTGGATCAACGTCGACCGGGTTCCGAGCCTCGCGATCCGGCGGGCGATGCTGGTCGCGCTCGACCGGGGCGCGATCCGGGAGCTCCGCGGTGGCGAGGCCTATGCCGCGTTCGCGGACGGCGTGATCAAGCCGAACGTCGGCCGGGACTACGCACCGACCGGTCTCTGGGATACCTCATTCGGCCGCGCCATCCCCGACACCGGCGACGCGGATCTCGCTCGCCGGATCGTCGCCGAGTCCGGCGAGACGCCCCCGGACCTCGCGTTCTCCGCCCCGGACACGCCGAGCAGCCATGAGGCCGCGTCCATCGTGATCGACTCGCTCGGTCGCGCCGGCTTCAAGGTCGAGTTCAAGCCGCCCTGCCCCGCGGGTTACTACTGCTCGCTGATCCTTGACGACAAGTCCGACTTCGGCACGGGCGGTTGGGGCGCCGAGTGGCCGAGCGCATCCACCGTGATCCCGCCCCTGTTCACGAAGGCCGGGGGCTGGGATCTCTCGAAGGTCGACGACCCCGCGTTCAATGCCGCAGTCCAGGACGCGTTCGGGACGCTCCACGCCGACGAACGCTCGGCAAAGTGGCAGGCGCTGCACCAGCACGCGATCGACAACGCCTGGGTCATCCCGACGTTCTTCTCGCTGCAGCAGCGGCTGGCGGGAACCGGGGTCGGCCCGGCGTACCTGTGGCCGGCCTACAGCTCCTGGCCGTACGCGCAGCTGCACATCACGCGCTGATGGCTCGCTCGAGAAGCAGCGCCGGCTCTTGCGGGTCGTCGAACGGCCATTGACGGCCCGCCCAGAATGGGCCCGGTGAATGGCCGCTTCGGGCACCACAGGGGCCGCGGGCTCAAGGCGTTGACCCTGGCCATCTGGCTCGCCGGCTGTGGCTCCCAGTCCGTGCCGCTGCTGACCGGCACGGGGCCGTTCAGCCCCGATGACCACAGCTGCTACCTGAGCTACGCCGTCGGGATGCTGGTCGTCGACCCGAACTACGGCACCGCGATCATCCAGGAGATCGGCGACGGGTCTCCGCCGTTCGCGACCCCGGTGATGTGGTGGCCCGGGTTCAGCGGCCGTCGCGTCGGCGCCGAGATCGAGGTCCTCGACGAGGCGGGCACGACCGTGGCGGTGACGGGCAGGCGATACAAGATCGGCGGTGGGACCTGGGCGGAAACGCTCACGCCCACGAAGGAAAACCACTACGCCTTCGAGGGGCCCCGCTTCTGGCTGGCGTGTGACGTGGTTCCGGGGTAGACGGGGCGCGTTGCGCTGCCGAGGGCAAAGAAATGGAGCGGAAGACGGGACTCGAACCCGCGACCCTCACCTTGGCAAGGTGATGCTCTACCAACTGAGCCACTTCCGCTCGGGGTGCTGCGCAACGCCGGGTTTGTTGGTGCCGAGAGCCAGAGTCGAACTGGCGACACCGCGATTTTCAGTCGCGTGCTCTACCAACTGAGCTATCTCGGCCCGGCGGTGTCCGTCGATCCGGATTGCTCCGATCCGACGGCTGCCGAAGGGTAGCACGGGCCCTTTCGGGCCTTCAATCGAGGCCCGCGACCTCGACCCGCCTCCCCAGGAACGCGGCGAAGCGATCCACCTCGGCCGCGAGTAACCGGCGCTCTCCCGCCGACATCGCGACGCGAAGGTCGATCGCCACGCCGGTCGATCTCAGGCCCTCGCGCCGTCGCCACGCCCCGGCGACCAGCCCGTCGCGGACGACCACGTGGGCGAGGATCGCCTCGGGAACGCGCGCCGGCTCGGGCAGGTCGGGATCGATCGCGTCCGTTCGGTCGCGGAAGGCGACCAGCAGCTCGTCGTAGTTCGGCAGGAGGCGGAGCGTCGGCCCGTCCTGCCCCGCGAGCTCGGTCCCTGCCGACCAGAACGTCCGCTCCCCCACCGTCTCGCGCCGCAACGCGTCGCCGGCAGCCTCGAGGCCGCGGCGCGCATCGGCGGTCGTGAGCCCGGACCACCACACGAGGTCGACGACCTGCGCGGGCCCGTGTCCCTCGACGTATCTCCGCGCCAGCTCCGCCAGTGCCTCGTCTCGGTCCCGTGGCCGGCTCGGCGGGATGCGCTCCTCGACGAGCATGTAGGTCTGCCGCGATCCGCGCCGCGGGCCGCTGCAGAGCACCGCCTCCAGCTCAGCGTGCATGACGAGGTGGGTCAGGCGCGCGACGTCGACCTCGATTCCGGCCCGGACGAGCGCCTCGCGCAGCTCGTCGCGCGTCGCCGTTCCACCACCGGCGAGCGTTCTCTCGAACGCCTTCCGCGCCGCGAGCGCGACCTCGGCATCGATGCCCAGCTGCCGGTACCGCGAGCCGTTCCCCGTCTGCACGCGCGGACCCGCCAGCGCCTGGAGCCAGCGCAGGTCATCCGGCGCGACGATGTGCCACGTCGGCCGCAGGACGTGGGTCCGGACGATCTCACCCCGGTCGAATGCGGCGTCGATCCGGGCGGCGGTCGTTGCCCGCGTCCGGCGCCCGACCGCCCAGGTGGCGCCCGGGTAGTCCTGCGCCTGGACCGCGAGCAGGTGGCGCACGACGTCGACCGGGTCGTCGAGCGGCTGCCCGGCCAGGCGCTGTGCCGCGAGGCGCCGGGCCGCGATCCCGTTCGCCGTCCGGTCTCGAGCCTTCAGTCGAGCCGTCAGTCGAGGCCGGCCAGCGCCTGGACGTCGCTCGGGTTGAGCGGGGCCTCGCCGGTGAGCTGGCGCAGCCGGTTGATCCTGTCCAGGACCGCCGGGTGGGTGGAGAAGAGCGACGACGAGCGCTCCTCGAACTTCTTGATCGGGTTCGTGAAGTACAGGTGCTGGGTCGCGCGGTTGGCGACCTCGAGGACCTCGCGGTCGCTTGCGATCTTGGCCAGCGCCCGCTCGAGCCCGACCGGGTTCCTGGTCAGCTCGACCGACGACGAGTCCGCGAGGTACTCGCGCTGGCGGCTCACCGCGAGCTGCACGAACCGGCCGATGATCGGGGCGATCACGGCGAGCACGATCGCGACGATGAACATGATCGCGACGAGGCCGCCCCCGCCCTTGTCCCGGTCGCCGCCGCCGCGGCGCCCGCTGCCGCCGCCCCAGAACGTGAACCGGAGGAAGAAGTCGGCCAGCAGGGCGATCGAGCCGACGAGGACCGCGACGAGCAGCGCGAACCGGATGTCGAAGTTGCGAACGTGGCTGAGCTCGTGCCCGATCACGCCCTGCAGCTCCTCGCGGTCGAGCTTCTGGAGAAGGCCGGTCGTGATGGCGATGGATGCGTGCTTCGGATCGCGCCCGGTGGCGAAGGCGTTTGGCGCGGTGTCGTCGATGATGTAGACCTTCGGCATCGGCGTGCCGGCGGCGATCGACAGCTCCTGGACGACGTTCATCAGCTGCGGCGCGGACTGCTGCGTGACCTCCTTGGCGCCGGAGGTCGCGAGCACGAGCTTGTCGCCCGCGAAGTACGAGCCGACCGAGAGGAGCATCGCGAGGACGATCGCCCCGGTGGTCACGCCGAAGGCGCCCTCGACGTAGCCGGTCGTGCCGTAGCCGATCGCGAATCCCAGGGCAGCCAGGAGCACGGTGACGACGAGGATCAGCAGGATCGAGTTGCGGCGGTTGGCCGCCTGCTGCGCGTGGAAGGTCGAGCGGGTCTGCATCGGCTTACGTCCGGTTCACGGCGTGGCGTCGAAGCCCGCCGGCCCGAAGGCGCGGCGGGTCGGACGTCGAGTCGTGGGTTTCGGGGTCGGGCGTCAGCTCAGGCTGAGGTCGACCGTCGGGACGTTGGCGGCCTCCGGCTCGGCCTCGAAGAACTCGCGCTTGGTGAAGCCGAACATGCCCGCGAGGAGGACGTTCGGGAACACCTGGATCGCGTTGTTGTACTCGAGGACGCTGGCGTTGTAGTGCTGGCGACTGAACGAGATCTGGTTCTCCGTCGTGGTCAGCTCCTCCTGGAGCGACAGCACGTTCTGGTTGGACTTGAGGTCGGGGTAGTTCTCGACGACCGCGAACAGGGAGCGCAGGGCGCCGGTGAGGGCGTTCTCTGCCTGGGCCACCTGGGCGACGTTGCCCTGCGCGCCGGCGGTCACGGCCGATGCGCGCGCCTCCGTCACGTCCGTCAGGACCTTCTGCTCGAAGTTCATGTAGCCCTTGACGGCATTCACGAGGTTCGGGATCAGGTCATGCCGGCGCTTCAGCTGGACCTGGATCTGGGCGAGCGCCTCGTCGATCCGGTTGCGGCGGCCGACCAGGCCGTTGTAGATGCCGACCACGAACAGGAGGACGACTCCCACGATGACCAGCACGATGAGCAATTCCACGTTGTGCACCCTCCACGACGGCACGCGCGACACCAGCGCGCGTCACCGACCCGACCAGCATACCAACTGCCGATTCGCCATCAGCGTTAGGGCAGCCCGCGCGCAGCGCTCAACGAGACGCGGCGGCGCGCCGGATCCTGGCCAGGTGGTGGGCGGTGAGGGACTCGAACCCCCGACACCCTCGGTGTAAGCGAGGTGCTCTAACCAACTGAGCTAAGCGTCCGAGCCGAAGGAAAATCAAAGCGGCCGGAAAGTGGCGATGACAAGGATTTATTCCGCTGCGAGGGGCTATGAGGGCTAATGTCC
>DASTIE010000203.1:0-6168 GCA_035717865.1 Candidatus Limnocylindrales bacterium | reverse complement strand
GCCGCGACCGTGGGAAGGGGGTTGTTCCCGCCGTCGTTGCCGCCGCCGCCGCCGTTGCCGGCGCCATTGCCACCGAGGAAGAACCACCACACGCCGGCCAGCACGACGATCGTCAGCACGATGCCGAGCAGGAGGCCGCCGTTGTTGCGGTCAGGGTTGTTGACGATGACGGGTCCACTCACGTGGCACCTCGAGATGCGGGTTTGGGCACCCTCATCGTCGCGGAACGTGGCTCACGTCCGGGCCGTACGCGCGCCTGCGGGCCGTTGCGGCGTCGTGCAAGGCCACGGGCTGCACGCGGACGTCGAGCGGAGGTCACGCTGCCAACGATGCAGAAATCGCAACCTTCCGCCTTCTTGACAATACCGTTGTCAACTTTCTAGGATTCGACGTGTCCGGCTGGAACGACCGGACGAACAGCACGGAGGTGTGCGCAATCATGACGCTCGTACGCCGGCCGTCGCCGTTCGGCGAACTCTTGACGCTTCGCCAGGCGATGGACCGCCTTTTCGACGATGACGTCCGCCCGTCGCGGTGGCTGTCCGGTGGCCTCGACGGTCCCGCGCTGCCGCTGGACGTGACCACGGACGCCGACCACCTCACGATCGAGGCGGCGCTCCCCGGCATCAAGCCGGAGGACGTCGACATCACGGTCGAGAACGGCACCGTGACCATCTCGGGCAAGACCACCGAGGAGCGCAAGGCCGAGGAGGGCAGCTACGTCCTCCAGGAGATCCGCCGCGGCAGCTTCAGCCGCTCGGTGGCGCTGCCGACCGGCCTCGAGCCGGACAAGGCCAGCGCAACCTTCGAGAACGGCATCCTGCGGCTGGAGATCCCGAAGGCCGAGCAGGTCAAGCCGCGCCAGATCAAGATCTCGACCGTGAGCAACGGCCGCAGCGAGCGAACGGGCGACAAGCCCGCCGAGCTCAACGCGTAAGCCGGGAACCAGACAGATGGCGTTCCGCCGGCCGGACCGGGACCCCGAGCGACCCGTCTACGTGATCAGCGTGGCGGCGAGCATCGTCAGCGTGCATCCGCGAACCCTGCGGATCTACGAGGAGGAGGGGCTGATCTGTCCGGCGCGAACGCCGAGCAACATTCGCCTGTACTCGGAGAACGACGTGCGTCGCGTCATGTGGATTCGTCACCTGACGCAGAACCTGGGGGTCAACCTCGCGGGCGTGCGGATCCTCTTCGAGCTCGAGGAGCGCCTGGGCACCAGGATCCTCGAGCGCCTCTACAGCGAGGGTGCGACGGCCGAACGGCCGGAGCGCCCGAGCCCGCAATCATCCGACCAGCCAGACGGCCCGGCAGACTCCGGGCCGGCCAAACAGGACACCCCGCAGGCAGCGGCCGCGTCGGCCGCCAAGCCATAGCACCCGCGAACCCGTAGGAGAACCGATGCCGAAGCGTGCGTCCACCCCGGACGACGAGCAGACCATCACCATCACCGAGCTGCCCCTCGTGGCGCTCCGCGAGACCGTCATCTTCCCGGAGATGATCGTCCCGCTCCAGGTGGGCCGCGACAAGAGCGTCGCCGCCCTCAATGCTGCCGTGGCCGAGGGTGGGCGCATCGCGCTGGTGACCCAGCGCCAGGCCGACCAGGAGGACATCACCGAGACCGAGCAGCTCTACGGCGTCGGCACGGTCGCGAAGATCGCCCAGGTCGTCCAGCTCCAGGACGGCACCGTGCGCGCGATCATCCAGGGCCAGGCGCGGATGCGCCTCCACGGCTTCGCCCAGACCGAGCCGTTCATCCGGGCCCGCGTCGAGGAGCTCGAGGAGCAGGCCTCCGATGACGTCGAGGTCCAGGCGCTGATGCGCTCGGTCCAGGCGCAGGTCGAGCAGTACGTCCAAGTCGGCGCTCCCGTGCCGCCCGAGGCGGCCGTCGCCGCCCGCAACATCACCGAGCCCGGCCTGCTGGCCGACATGACCGCGTACTCGCCGGACATGACCACGGAGCAGCGCCAGGAGCTGCTCGAGACGATCGACGTCGCCGAGCGGCTCAAGATCGCGTCGGCCTTCCTCGCCCACCAGATCGAGGTCCACGAGCTCAAGGGCCGGATCCAGTCCGAGGTCAAGTCCGAGATGGACAAGACCCAGCGCGAGTACATCCTCCGCGAGCAGATGAAGGCCATCCAGCGGGAGCTCAACGAAGAGGACCCGCAGCAGGCCGACGTCGCCGAGCTGCGCGACAAGATCGAGCAGGCCGGCATGCCCGAGGAGGTCAAGACCCGGGCGCTCAAGGAAGTCGACCGGATGAGCCGGATCCCGTCCGCCTCCCCCGAGGTCGGCGTCATCCGGACCTACGTCGACTGGCTCGTCGGGCTGCCGTGGAATGTCACCACAGACGACCTCCACGACATCAAGGAGGCCGCAAAGATCCTCGACGAGGATCACTACGGCCTCGAGAAGGTCAAGGAGCGGATCCTCGAGTACCTCGCGGTTCGTGCGCTCGCGGACACCATCCGCAGCCCGATCCTCGCGCTGGTCGGACCTCCGGGCGTCGGCAAGACGTCGCTCGGCAAGTCGATCGCCCGCGCCATGGGCCGCAAGTTCGTCCGCATGAGCCTCGGCGGCATCCACGACGAGGCGGAGATCCGCGGTCACCGGCGCACCTACATCGGCGCGCTGCCCGGCCGGATCATCCAGAACATCAAGACCGCCGGCACGAACAACCCGGTGTTCATGCTCGACGAGATCGACAAGATCGGCATGGACTTCCGTGGCGATCCGTCGTCGGCGCTCCTCGAGGTCCTTGACCCGGAGCAGAACAACACCTTCCAGGACAACTACCTCGAGGTGCCGTTCGACCTCAGCAAGGTGCTGTTCGTCGCCACCGGGAACCTCATCGACCCCATCCCGATGGCCCTCCGTGACCGGATGGAGATCATCCAGCTGCCGGGCTACACCCAGCAGGAGAAGGTCGAGATCGGGAAGCGCTTCCTCATCCCCAAGCAGATGGAGAACCACGGCCTCAAGCCGCGGAACATCGAGATCACCGACGAGGCGATGACGGAGCTCGTCCAGGCCTACACCAAGGAGGCCGGCGTCCGGAACCTCGAGCGTGAGCTCGCGAACGTGATGCGCAAGGTCGCGCGAACCGTGGCCGAGGGACGCAAGCGCAAGACCGTCGTCGACATCAAGAAGCTGGTCGAGTACCTCGGCCCGCCGCGCTACGAGTTCGGCGAGCTCGAGCCCGAGGACCAGACCGGCTCGGCGACGGGCCTGGTGGTCACCGAGGTCGGCGGCGACGTCGTAGCCATCGAGGTCACCCGGATGGACGGCAAGGAGGACTTCATCCTCACCGGCCAGCTGGGCGAGGTGATGCGCGAGTCGGCTCGAGCCGGCCTGTCGTGGATCCGGACCCACGCCCAGGAGCTCGGCATCCCGAGAGAGACGTTCGAGAAGCAGACCCTCCACATCCACGTCCCGGCGGGCGGCATCCCCAAGGACGGCCCCTCGGCCGGGATCACGATGGCCACGGCCATGGTCTCCGCGTTCACCGGCATCCCGGTGCGCAAGGACCTGGCGATGACCGGCGAGATCACCCTTCGCGGGCGCGTGCTGCCGATCGGTGGGCTCAAGAGCAAGATGCTCGCGGCGCACCTCGCGGGCGCGAAGGTGGTCATGTTCCCGAAGAAGAACGAGAAGGACCTCCGGGACATCCCCGAGGAGATCCGGAAGTCCCTGAAGCTCGTTCCAGTCGAGTCGATGAACCAGGTCCTCGAGGTTGCACTCCGGCGGCGGCCCAAGCCGCTGCCGGCAGCGCCGAAGACACCGGTCCGCGAGAAGGACGGCGGTCGCGAGCCGGAGAGCGACGCCGCGATCCGCCGACCCAACTTCCCGCCCGACCAGCCCACCGTGGTGGTCAAGGGCTAGCGAGGCGCCGATGGCGCAACAGCCGGAGTTCCAGGACTACTACCGCACGCTCGGCGTTCCGAGGACGGCATCCCAGGCCGACATCAAGAAGGCCTTTCGGAAGCTTGCCCGCGAGAACCATCCGGACAAGCACGCCGGCGACAAGGTCGCCGAGCGGCGGTTCAAGGAGATCAACGAGGCCAACGCGGTCCTCTCGGACCCGGCCAAGCGCGCCAAGTACGACCAGTTCGGTCGCGACTGGGAGGCCTACTCCCGTGCCGGCGCCGCGGCAGGTGGGGCGCCCGGTGGCGATCCGTTCGGTCCCGGTGGGCCGTTCGCCGGCTTCAACTTCGGCGGCGCTCGCCCCGGCGGGGGCAGGGCCGGCGGCGCACCCGGCGGGATCCGCTACGAGTTCCGGACGAGCGGCGACGCCGGCGCGTTCTCGGACTTCTTCCACATGATGTTCGGGGACGAGGCGGCGGCCGCCGGCGAGCCGGAGGTCTTCGCCGGGAACGGGGAGTCGATCGACGAGCTCCTGTCGCGCCTCGGCATGGCCGGAGCGACCGGGCGGTCGCCGAGTGGCGGCACCCGCTCCCGTGTCGGCTCCAGCGGGGCGGCGCGGACCCGTCCGCAGCCGATCGAGGTCACCGCGGAGCTGTCCCTCGAGGAGGCCTTCCACGGCACGAGCCGGATCGTGGAGATCGACGGCAAGCGCCTGGAGGTCGCGATCCCGCGCGGCGCCGCGACCGGGAGCCGCATTCGGCTGACCGGCAAGGGCCCGGGGGGCGCGGACCTGATCGTCATCACGAAGGTCAAGCCCCACCCGTTGTTCACGCGTCGTGGCGACGACCTCGAGCGCGAGGTACCGATCACCCTCCGGGAGGCCCTCCTCGGGGGCGAGATTCCCGTCGGGACTTTGAAGGGCCGGGTGCTCCTCAAGGTGCCGCCGGAGACGCAGAGCGGCCGCACGTTCCGGCTGAAGGGCCAGGGCATGCCGCACTTCAAGGGCGAGGGCACGGGCGATCTGTTCGTCCGTGTCCGGCACGTCCTCCCGACCGATCTCTCCGACGAGGCGAAGGCCGCGGCGACGCGGTTCCTCGACCTCGCCAAGCAGCCCGATCCGCGGGCCTGACGCAGCGATACAGGTAGGTACTTCCCATGCAGCTCGATCGATTCACCGAGAAGGCCCAGGAGGCCATCGTCGCCGCCCAGCAGCTCGCCGAGCGGCTCCAGAGCCCCGTGCTCGACGCCGAGCACATCCTCTCGACACTCGTCGAGCCGGATGACGGCGTGCCCGCGGAGACGCTCCGCCGCCTCGGCGTGGACCTGCCGGCGTTCCGCGACGAGCTTTCCGGGATCCTCGCCAAGCGGGCCCGGATCCAGGGCGGCTCGCTGACCCTCGACCCGCGCGCCAAGCGCGTCATCGACCGGGCCAACGAGGAGGCCCGACGCCTGAACGACGACTACGTCTCGACCGAGCACCTCCTGCTCGGCGTCGCCGAGGTCGGTGGCGAGGGCCAGCGGCTCCTGGAGCGGCACAACGCCGGCAAGGAGCAGCTCCTCGGCGCCCTGCAGTCGATCCGCGGCGGCCAGCGCGTGACCTCCCCGAACCCCGAGGGCACCTACCAGGCCCTCGAGAAGTACGGCCGCGACCTCACCGCGGACGCGCGCGCCGGAAAGCTCGACCCGGTCATCGGCCGCGACGAGGAGATCCGGCGCGTGATCCAGGTCCTGTCGCGCCGGACCAAGAACAACCCGGTGCTGATCGGCGAGCCCGGCGTCGGCAAGACCGCGATCGCGGAGGGGCTGGCCCAGCGGATCATGCGCGGCGACACGCCCGAGTCGCTCAAGGACAAGAAGGTCGTCGCGCTCGATCTTGGCGCGCTCATCGCCGGCGCGAAGTTCCGTGGCGAGTTCGAGGAGCGCCTCAAAGCCGTCCTGAAGGAGATCAAGGACTCCGACGGCCAGGTGATCCTGTTCCTCGACGAGCTCCACACCGTGGTCGGCGCAGGCGCGGCCGAGGGTGCGATGGACGCCTCCAACCTGCTCAAGCCGATGCTCGCGCGCGGCGAGCTGCACATGATCGGCGCCACCACGCTGGACGAGTACCGCAAGCACATCGAGAAGGCCGCCGCGCTCGAGCGGCGATTCCAGCAGGTCTATGTCGACCAGCCGAGCGTCGAGGAGACGATCTCGATCCTGCGCGGCCTGAGGGAGCGCTATGAAGTCCACCACGGCGTGAGAATCACCGATTCCGCGCTGGTGGCCGCGGCGACCCTCTCCGACCGCTACATCACCGAGCGCTTC
>DASTIE010000202.1:0-2318 GCA_035717865.1 Candidatus Limnocylindrales bacterium | reverse complement strand
CATGCCCTCCGCTCTCGAACATCGTGCCGCCCAGCTGCGCGACCGTGTAGAGGTACTCGCGATCCGTGTTCCCATCGATCGGGTTGAAGTGATGCAGGTACCGATGGAGCCAGAAGTTCGCGATCGTCGCCCCGGACGGCGCCGTGAACGTCATCGCCGCGCCCTGCCCGGGGTTGTAGAGCTTGTCCGCAGCCGAGCCGACCCAGATGTACGGCCGCGCGTCCGACGCCGAGCACGACGTGCGCGCGAACTGCGACCCGTTGACCGAGATCGCCCACGAGTGGTTGCTGAACTTCCCACCCGGCGTCGCGCACGCGTGCACGTCATACGTCCCGGCGAATGCCGGCGCCGCGCCCACCGAACCGGCCGCCAGCGCCACCACGACAGCGCCGAGACGTCCGCGCATCACGCGGCGGCGGTCTGGGCCTCGGGGTGGTGCCAGGGGGTGAGGATGCGGGGGCCGGCCGCGGTGATCGCGATCGTGAACTCGAAGTGGGCGGCCGGGGAGCCGTCCTGGGAGTAGATCGCCCAGCCGTCGTCGCCCATGCGGACCATGTGGCGGCCGGCGTTGACCATCGGCTCGACGGCGAGGACCATGCCCTCCTCGAGCGGGGTGCCCTTGCCGGGTGGGCCGAAGTTCGGGACCTGGGGCTCCTCGTGCATGGCGCGGCCGATGCCGTGGCCGACGAGGGACTTGACGACGGACATGCCGGCGGCCTCGACGTGGGTCTGGACGGCGTGGGAGACGTCGCCGAGGCGGTTGCCGATGCGGCATTGCTCGACGGCGGCGAACAGCGCCCCTTCGGTGACTTCCAGCAGCTTCAGCGCGACCGGGGAGATGTCGCCGACCGGGAAGGTGCGGGCGGCGTCGGCGACCCAGCCGTCCTTCACGACGCCGATGTCGACCGACAGGATGTCGCCGCGCGACAGCTTGAAGCGCCCAGGGATGCCGTGCACGACCATGTCGTTGGGCGACGAGCAGATCGAGCCCGGGAAGCCCTTGTAGCCCTTGAAGGCGGGGGTCGCCCCCTGGGAGCGGATGAACTTCTCGGCCGCGCGGTCGAGGTCGCCGGTGGTGACGCCTGGGCGGATCTTGCCGGCCAGGAGATCCATGGTCCGCACCAGGATCTCGCCCGCGGCGGCCATCTGGTCGATCTCCGCCGGGGACTTCTTGATGATCACAGCCGTTCCTCGAGCCGCAGGGTCGCGAGGGTCGCGCGGATGTGGTCGTGGACCTCGGTCTTGTCGCGCGTGCCGTCGAAGCGGCGCAGCAGGCCGCGGTCGTCGTAGTACTCCTTGAGCGGCTCGGTGAGCTTGTGGTACGTCGTCAGCCGCTTCTGGACCGTCTCGGGCTCGTCGTCCTTGCGCCGGAACAGCGGCTTGCCGTCCTGGTCGCACACGCCCTCGTGCTTGGGCGGGTCGAACTCGACATGGTAGAGGTGCCCGTTCGAGCACTGGCGGCGGCCGGAGAGCCGGTGGAGGACGACGTCGTCGGGGGCGTCGATCGAGAGCGCCGCGGTCAGCCGCCGGCCGAGCTTCTCGAGTTCCTCGCCGAGCGCGTCCGCCTGGCCGGCGGTGCGTGGGAAGCCGTCGAGCAGGAAGCCGTCGTCGCCCTCCTCCTCGACCTTTTCGAGGATCATGGCGATCACGAGCTCGTCCGGGACGAGGTCGCCGGCCTCCATGTACTCCTTGGCCTTGCGCCCGAGCTCGGTCTCGTTGTCCTTGTGCTCGCGCAGCAGGTCGCCCGTGCCGATGTACGGCAGCCCGAAGTCCTCGCGCAACCGCGCGGCCTGGGTGCCCTTTCCGGCCCCGGGTGGACCGAGGAGGATCAAGTTCAGCTCGCTCATCTATCGTCGTCCGTAGGTCTGAGCTTGCGAAGACCGGAGGCCGAAACTCACTTCAAAAAGCCTTCGTAGTTGCGCATCATCAGCTGCGCCTCGAGCTGCTTCATCGTGTCAAGCGCCACGCCGACGACGATCAGCAGCGACGTGCCGCCGAAGTAGAACCCCTGCGGGGCGCCCGTGGACGCGATGATGATGGTCGGCAACGCGGCGACCGCGGCCAGATACAACGCGCCCGGGAACGTCAGCCGGGCGAGGATCCGGTCCAGGAACTCGGCCGTCGGCCTCCCTGGTCGCACGCCGGGGATGAAGCCGCCGTACTTCTTCAGGTTGTCCGCCTGGTCGACCGGATTGAACGTGACCGCGGTGTAGAAGTACGTGAAGATGATGATCATCAGCGTCTCGCCGAGCACGTACGGCCAGCGGCCCGGGTTGAACGTGTTCGCGAGCCACTCGGTGCCCGGCACGAGCTGCCCG
>DASTIE010000201.1:0-13238 GCA_035717865.1 Candidatus Limnocylindrales bacterium | reverse complement strand
CCGGACGCGGGAGTCATGGACAGCCCCAAGGGGCGGCGCGGCGCGTCGCGTGCCATCCTCGGCAGCGATGGCCACCGACGCCGTGTCCGATTCCACGAAGAATCCCGCTCCGGGCCCTGCGGCGGATCTCGTTGCGGATGCAGGCTTGCGCGCCGTGACGGCGGCCGACCCGATGCTCGCCGCATTCGTCGCTCGCGCCGGCGCACCCGGGCCAAGGCCCCGCCAGGGCGACGCGCTCGCGTCCCTTGCCCGGGCGGTCGTCTTCCAGCAGCTGGCGACGCGCGCCGCCTCGGCGATCCACCGGCGCTTCGTGGACGCCATCGGCGGGACCGTCACGCCCGAAGCGATTCTCGCCACAGGGCCGGAGACTCTCCGCGCCGCGGGCCTCTCGACCGCGAAGGTCCGCTCGCTGCTCGACCTGGCCGAGAAGACCGGCGATGGCTCCGTGCCGCTCGACGACCTCGCGGAGCTCGAGGACGACGAGATCGTCGCCCGGCTGACGACGGTGCGCGGGATCGGGCGCTGGACGACCGAGATGTTCCTCCTGTTCCAGCTTCGGCGGCCGGATGTCTGGCCGGTCGACGACCTCGGCGTGCGCCACGGCTGGCGCGCCATCCACGAGCAGGACGAGCTCCTGTCGCGGAAGGTCCTGCTGCTCGAGGGCGAGCGCTTCCGGCCGTACCGCAGCACCGTCGCGTTGCTCTGCTACCACGCCGTCCACGTCGAGCGGGGGACGACGCCGCCGCCCTGACCCGCTCCCGGCCCGCAAGGGCCCAGCCGGCCGCGGGATCAGCAGCCGCGGACCCAGCAGCCGCAGGGTCAGCTCGCGGACCAGCCGCCCACGTGGTCGATGCGGAACGTGATGATCTCCACGAAGCGGGCCGTTGCGTACTGCGGATAGCGCCGCCGCAGGCCGGCCTCCAGCCGATCCGTGATCTCCGGCGACGCCTCCGCCCGCAGGAGCAGCAGCCGTACCCACCACAGCCCGGACCAGTCGGCGGCATCCCAGTGCTCCACCAGCAGCGTCGCGCGCGGATCGCGCTCCAGGTTCCGGATGCGCCCCAGCGCCGTCGAGACCTTCGGCTTGACCGAATCGACCGGGATCGCGAGCCAGCCGTCCTCGAGGGCGAAGCAGGCAGGAACGAGGTCGGCGCCGCGCGTCCGGTGCAGTGTCGCCAGGACGCCGTGGTCCGCCTCGGAAGCGCGCCGCAGCGCCTCCGCCGTGTCCAGGTGCACGTCGCCTCCTCCGCTGCTCGCGCCACACCGCCGGGCGGCGGGGCGTCCCCCAGTCTCCCATCGCCCGACGTGCCACGTCCCCGGGTGGCCGCCCGACTGGAGGACATCGTGGACGCATCCATTGCTCGCCGCGCGCTCGCGGCCGCCCTGCTCGCCGGCCTCGCAGCCGAGCTCCTGTTCGACCGGGTCGCCCTCGGCATCAACGTGCCCATCGCGACCGTGGGAACGCTCGTGCTCCTGAGCCTGCTCGGGAACCGCCGCCCGGCCGATCCGCTTGACTGGTGGCTCGCGGGCGTCGCCGCGGCCGCCTCGATCGGGCCGGCCCTGCGCACCGACCCGAGCGTGGTCGCGCTCGACCTGTGGCTGGTCGCGATCGCGGTGGCCGCGTGGAGCTTCGCCGTCAGCGGCGTGGCCGTGAGCCGCCGAGCCGCTTGCGTGGTCGGGACGATGGGCATCCAGGCAGGGATCGGGGTCATGACCGGCTTCGCGTGGCTGCTGACGCGCGTCGGCGCCGACGGGGCGTTCGCGCGCGGCACGCGGCAGATCGGGCGCGCTGCGCCGGTTGTGCGCGGGGCGGTCATCGCGATTCCGATCCTCGCCGGCTTCGGAATGCTCCTCGGATCGGCAGACGCGGTGTTCGGCCGAGCGCTGGACCAGGCGCTGCGCTTCCCCGACGTCGACGAAGCCCTGGTCCGGGCGGCCTTCGCCCTGGTGGCGGCGGTCGTGATCGCCGGACCGATCGTCATCGCCGCGGGCGCCAAGGGCCTCCTCGACCCGATCGCCGACCCAGCCCCGGTCGCTCCGGCCCCGGGCGACGGCGTTGGCAGGCGCTCGGGCGCGACCGAGGCCGTCGTGGTCCTCGTCGCGGTCGACGTCCTCTTCGCCGCCTTCGCCGTCGTGCAGGTCGTGTTCCTCTTCGGCGGCCGCGACACCCTCGCGACCGTCGGGATGACCTACAGCGACTACGCCCGCCAGGGCTACTTCCAGCTCGTGGCCGTAGTGGCGCTGGCCGGGCTGCTCCTGATCGGCGCGCACGAGATCGCCGGCCGGCGGCGCGACCTGCTCTGGGCGGGCCTCGCGCTCCTCGTGCTGACCGGCGTGATCCTCGCCTCCGCGGCCCTGCGGCTGCGGCTCTACCAGCACGCGTACGGCTGGACGGAGCTGCGGTTCTTCGTCGCCGCCTCGATCGCGTGGCTCGCCGTGGCCGTCGGCCTCGCCATCGGGCTGCTGGCCGCGAACCGGATGCGCTGGATCGCGCACGGGCTTGCCGGAAGCGCGGTGGCCATCACCCTGGTCGTGTCCGCGATCGGCCCGCAGGCGTTCGTGATGGAGCAGAACATCGCGCGCGTGCTCGACCCCGCGCTCGTCCCGGAGGGTGGCTACTCCGGCTTCGACGTGTCGTATGCCATCAGCCTCGGGAACGACGCCGTCCCGCAGCTCGTCGCTGCGATCAGCGCGCTGCCCGCCTCGGTCCGGGACGACGCGCTCGTCGCGCTGCGCGAGCGCCGGCGGTCCCTCGAGGCCGAGGCGGCGACGGGCTCGGCCTGGCAGGCCTGGAACCTCTCCCGCGAGCGGGCGCGGGAGGCGCTCGGGAGCCTCCCGGAGCGCTAGCCTCACGGCCCGGTGCGGCCCATGCGGCACACTCTCGGCCGTGAACGTGGTGTTCCTGTCGCCGCACTTCCCGCCGAACCACTTCCTCTACGCCCAGCGGCTCCAGGCCGCCGGCGCCACCGTCCTGGGAATCGGCGACGCGGCCTACGACAACCTGCGGCCGGAGCTCCGCGGCGCGCTCACGGAGTACTACCGCGTGGACGACCTCCACTCGGTGGACCAGGCTCGCGCGGCCGTGTCGCACTTCGTCGCCCGGCACGGCACCGTGGATCGCCTGGAATCGCTGAACGAGTACTGGCTGGAGACCGACGCCCGCCTGCGCACGGAGTTCGACATCCCCGGCCTTCGCCTCGACGACATGGACCGCGTCAAGCGAAAGTCCGCCATGAAGGCGGTGTTCGAGGCCGCGGACGTGGCGGTCGGGCGGTGGCAGGTGCTTCGCCGGGGCGCCGCTCCGGACGCTCGCCGGTTCGTCGAGGAGGTGGGCTATCCGCTCATCGCCAAGCCCGACGTCGGCGTGGGGGCGGCGCGCACCTACGTGATCGGCAACGACGAGGACCTCGATGCCTTCCTCGCCGACCGCCCGGCCATCGACTACATCCTCGAGGAGTACCTCCATGGGCAGCTCCTCAGCTACGACGGCCTCGTCGACCGCGAAGGCCGGCTCGTGTACACGTCGTCGCTCGTGTACGGCATCCCGGTGCTCGAGTCCGTGCGCGGCAAGGACATGCACTTCTGGATCGATCGCCACATCGCGCCGGACCTCGACGCCGCCGGTCGCCGCGTCGTCGCGGCCTACGGCGTGCGCGAGCGGCCGTTCCACTTCGAGTTCTTCCGGATGCCGGGCGGGGAGCTCGTGGCCCTCGAGGTGAACATGCGGCCCCCCGGCGGGGCCGTCGTCGACATGTGGAACTGGGCCGGGGACGTCGACTTCTTCCGGGCCTGGGCGGAGGTCCTCCTCCATGGCTCGACGACCATCTCGTCGGCCAAGCCCAACTACGTGCTGTGGTCCGGCCGCAAGCCCGGCCGGCCGTACCGGCTCACCCATGACGAGGTGGCGGCGCGCTTCGCGGACCTGCTCATCCATGTCGAGCGCGTCGACGACGTCTTCGCGACGGCGATGGGCGCCTTCGGCTACATCCTCCGGCACCCGGACCTGGACACGCTGCTCGATGCGTCCGCGGAGATCCTCGGCCTGGCGACGGTCGCGACGGGCTGAGGATGCACACGGACGAGCGGACCTGGTTCAGCCCTGCACTGGGGCACGACATGACCCTCAAGGTCTACGGCCACGACGGCCGGCCGATCGTCGCGTTCCCGTCGCAGGACGGCCGGTGGTGGGACTTCGAGGGCTGGGGGATGATCGAGGCGTGCGCCGGCCTGATCGATGGCGGACGGGCGCGGTTCATCACCGTCGACGGCATCGACTGGCAGTCCTGGACGAACCACGCCATCTCGCCGCAGGACCGCGCGCGCCGCCACGACGCCTACGACCGCTACCTCGCCGACGAGGTCGTGCCGTTCGTTCGCGAGCTGACCGGCTGGGAGCGCGGCTGGGCCACGGGCGCGAGCATGGGCGGCTACCACGCCGCGAACCTGGTCTTCCGCCACCCCGACCGGTTCGACGGGCTCGTGGCGCTCTCCGGGCTGTACCAGCTGGGACTGTTCGTCGGCGACGACGCCAGCGAGGAGGTCTACTTCCACAGCCCGCTGCGGTACCTGCCGAACCTCGAGGACCCGTGGTACCTCGACCGGCTGCGCCAGGCCAGGCTGGCGTTCGTCTGCGGGCGTGGCGCCTACGAGGACGCGATGCTGGAGGACACGCGGGCCATCCGGGACGTCCTTGCCGCGAAAGGCATCCCCGCGATCGTCGACGAGTGGGGCGACGACGTCCACCACGACTGGGTCTGGTGGCGCAGGATGCTGCCGCACTACCTCGAGCGGCTCGGGGTCTAGCGTGCCGAGCGCCGAGCGGACGATCGCGATCAGGCGGCCGGTCGACCAGGTGTTCCGGTTCCTGGCGGACGGTCGAACCGCGACGCAATGGCGCTCCGGCGTGATCGAGGTGTCGAAGGCGTCCGGCGACGGCGTGGGTGCGGTGTATCGGCAGGTCGTACGCGGGCCGGGCGGGCGGCCGGTCGACGCGGACTACGAGATCACCGCGCTGGAGCAGGACCAGCGAATCGCGTTCCGGACGATCGCGGGACCGGTGCGCCCGGCGGGCGAGCTCGTGCTCGAGCCGATGGGCGAGGCCACGATCCTGACGTTCACGCTGGAGGCGAAGCTCTCGGGCTGGAAGCGACTGCTCCTCGGCGGGCTCGTGCAGGCCACGATGCAGGCCGAGATGGCGGCGCTCGACCAGCTCCAGGAGCTCCTGGAGCGCTAGGCGACCCCGAGAGCGCCAGGCGATTCGAGAGCCGCCCGGCAGGCGGCGGCGGTCAGTGACAGGTGCCGGCCGCGCGGTCGGTGAAGCCGGCGCCGGCCACGGGCAGGAACAGCGAGGACCAGCCGCCGGGCGACAGGACCAGCTGGAGCACGCCCCAGGTGTCGGCATTGCGAACCAGGCTGTTCGGCGCCGCCCGCTCGAAGGTCCGGAGCTCCTTGCCGCCCGTCCCGACCACGAACGAGGTCATGCCACCTGCCTCGTCCAGCGCGCCGTCGGCCCGGAGCGGCGCGAAGCGCTCGTAGTCGTGGTCGTGGCCCGCGAGGACCAGCTCGGTCCCGGCGTCCGCCAGCGTGTCCCAGAGCGGCCCGACAAGCGCGTTGTCGCCATGCTCGCCGGAGCTGAAGCGCGGATGGTGCCAGTAGGCCAGCGCGCAGCGGCTCGGGTGCGCCGCCAGGTCGTCGCGCAGCCAGGTGAGCTCGGCTGAGCCCTCGCCGCAGCCCCCGATCTCGCCGCAGTTGCTGTTGAGGGAGTAGATGCGCCAGCTCCCGTCGTCGTACGCGTACCAGCCCCGGGCGCCCTCGCCGGCGCGCGCACCGAAGTACGAGAAGTAGCCCGCCGCGCCCCTCGTCCCGTACTCGTGGTTTCCGGGCGACGGCTTCGTGCGATCGAGCTGGCGCCCCCAGGTCGGCCCGTAGCAGCGGTCGAACTCGGCCTTCGAGCCCTCGTTGTACGCGTTGTCGCCGAGGGTGAAGACGGTGCCGGGGACCACATCGAGGATCGCGGCCGTCCGCTCGTCGCCGAGCCCCGTGCACGTCGCGATGTCACCGGCGCCGACGAAGACCACGGAGCCGGGGCCGGCCGTTGCCGGCGCGACCGCGAACGTCGCCGCCGGACCCCCGGGCGAAGGGCGCCCGCCTGGCGGAGCCAGTCGCGCGAGCAGCACGACGGCGACGATCGCGACGAGGGCGACCGCGACCGCCGCGATCCCGAATGCCAGGAGCGCCCGCCTCGGGGCGCCGCGAGAGCCGGTCAGGACCCTCGCCTCATTGGCACGTGCCCGTCCCCGATGCCTCGCGGCATGTGCCCCTCCGGTGCCGTCCGATCCGCCCGTGGAGCGGCAGGGTCAGGGTACGCGGGACCGGGTGTCAATCGACTCGCCGGCCGCTGACGCGGGCGGGATGTCTCAGACGAATCTCAGGCGCCGGCGCTTTGCTGCTGGACATGGACGATCAGCGCACCAACCCGGACTTCCGCCCCGAGGCCAGCCCCACCACCGACTCCCTCCTTCCGACCGACCCATCCGTCGCCGGCGTCGAGCCGGTCCATCCTCCCCGGCTCGACGCTTCGGCTCCCTTCACGACAGTCCTCGCAGCCACGACAGCCCCCACGAGCACGACTGCCCCCATAACGTCCGCCGGGGCCCCGGACCCGACGGTCCCTGCGCCGGCCGCGCGCCCGCGTCGCGCTCGCGGCCTCGGCACCATCCTGGCGGTCAGCGTGCTCTCCGCGACCCTCGCCTCGACCGGGACCGCCGCAGTCCTCCTCGGCAGCCACCTGGACCAGCCCGCCGCCGCCGTCTCCGGCAATGCGCAGGCGATCAACACCGGCTCTGCCGGATCCACCGACGCGGACATCACCGCGGTCGTCGCAGCGGCGCGCGAGTCCGTGGTGACCATCACCGCCGACGGGCTCTCGTCGAGCCGGTTCTCGCCCTTCCAGGTGCCCACGACGGGCGTGGGGTCCGGGGTGATCCTGACCGCGGACGGCTACATCCTGACCAACCGCCACGTCGTCGCGGACAGCCAGAGCCTGACCGTGGCGTTCGCGGACGGCACGGAGCTCCCGGCGCGGATCGTCAGGATCTCCAGCGAGACCGATCTCGCCCTGATCAAGGTCGACGGATCCGGCCTCCACGCGGCCACCATCGGCGACGCCTCCCGGATCGCCGTCGGGCAGACCGCGATCGCGATCGGGAGCCCGCTCGGCAGCTACACGGAGACGGTCACCCGGGGCATCGTCTCCGGGCTCGATCGGGAGATCACCGTCACGGACCAGGCGACGCGCCGGCAGACGACCCTGAAGGGCCTGATCCAGACCGACGCCGCGATCAACCCCGGCAACAGCGGCGGCCCGCTCCTCGACGGAGCCGGGAACGTCATCGGCATCAACACCGCCATCGCCGCGGACGCCGAGGGCCTCGGATTCTCGATCCCGATCTCGGCCGCGGCCGAGCTCATCAACCTCGCCGCGTCTGGCTCGGCCGCCTGAGCCGCTGGCGGCACCGGCCCTACCATCCCGCCACGATGCATCTCCTCCTGGTCGAGGACGACCCCCGCCTGCAGCGCGTCCTGCGGCGCCTCCTCGAGGACGATCGCCACGTCGTCGAGGTCGCGCGGGACGGCGGGACCGCCCTCGAGCTGGCGGCGGCGACCGACGGCATCGAGGCCGTGATCCTCGACGTCGGGCTGCCCGACATCTCCGGCCTGGAGGTGGCGGCCCGGCTGCGCCGGGACGGCCGCGAGCTCGCGATCCTCATGCTCACCGCGCGCGACACGGTCAACGACCGCGTCGCCGGGCTCGATGCGGGGGCGGACGACTACCTCGTGAAGCCGTTCGCGTACGAGGAGCTCGCCGCGCGGCTGCGCGCCCTGGCCCGCCGAGCCGAGCCGGGGACGCGTCGGCCGGACCCGGTCCTCGCCGCAGGGCCGATCGCGCTCGACGAGCGCAGCCGGCGCGTGACCGTCGAGGGTCGGCCGGTGGACCTCAGCCCCCGCGAGTTCTCGCTGCTGGAGTGCTTCCTCCGGCATCCCGGCCAGTCGCTCACCCGCGACCAGCTCCTCGACCAGGCGTGGCCCTTCTCCGTGGCCGTCACCCCGAACGCCGTGGACGCCTACGTGCACTACCTCAGGACGAAGCTCGGGATCGCGGGGCGGTGGATCCAGACGGTCCGGGGCGTCGGCTATCGCCTCGCCGACGGCTGACGTCGCGGCCCCCGGCATCCGCACCCTGCATCGCCACCGCCATGGCTGAGATCACCCCCGAGCGTCAGGCCGCCGACGCCGATACCGACGCGCGACTCCTGCGCGGCGTCCGCTGGCGGCTCGTGCTCTTCAGCGGCGGCTCGACGCTGCTCGTGCTCCTCGTCCTGGGGATCGGGCTGTACGCCAGTGCCGCGTCGTCCCTCGAGTCGAACGGACTCGCATCGCTGGAGCGGCGAGCGGCCGCGATCCAGTCGTTCGGGCAGGGGCCGGGCGGCCCGCGCCGGCCGAACTCGCCGATCGACGTCGTCTTCGGCGGCACCTTCGCGATCCTCATCACCCCGGACGGGTCCGCGGTGGGCCCGCGCCAGATCGCGATTCCCGGCGGCCTGCCGGACACCGAGGCGGCGTCGCGGGCCGACCGATCCGGTCGTGACGTCCGGACCTCGATCATCCTCGTCCGCTCTCCAGGCAACGACGCCGAGCGCGTCCAGGTCCGGCAGCTGACCGTGCCGCTGGACACGGACGAGGGCCGCTTCTTCGTCCAGGTCATCCAGGACCGCACGGCGGAGGTCCAGACGCTCCGGAGCCTGGTGGTCGTGCTCGTCGTGGGCGGCCTGGTGGTCGTGCTGGTGGCGGCGGGCTTCGGTGCCGTGTACGCGCGCCGCGCCCTCGTGCCGATCCGCGACTCGCTCACCGCGCAGCGCGCGGCGCTCCAACGGCAGCGCGAGTTCGCCGCGGACGCCAGCCACGAGCTGCGCACGCCGCTGACGGTGATCCGCAGCTCCGTGGAGCTGCTCCGTCGCAACGCGGGCCGCCCCGTGGCCGAGGTGGGCGATGCCCTGGCCGACATCGACGCGGAGGTCGGGGAGCTCACCGGCCTCGTGGACGACCTGCTGCTCCTGGCCCGCTCCGACTCCGGCGCGGTGACGCTGCAGCACGTGCCGCTCCGGCTGGACGACGTGGCGACGGAGGCCGCCGCGGCGCTGGCCAAGCCGGCGGCCGATGCGGGCGTGCGCATCGAGGTGGACCCGGCGCCGACGCCCGCGGTCGGCGACCCGGCCCGGCTCCGCCAGCTCGTGACCATCCTGCTGGACAACGCGATCCGCCACAGCCCGCGCGAAGCGATCGTGCGGCTGGCGGTGCGACCG
Source organism: Candidatus Limnocylindrales bacterium (assembly GCA_035717865.1). Classification (GTDB taxonomy): domain Bacteria; phylum Chloroflexota; class Limnocylindria; order Limnocylindrales; family CSP1-4; genus UBA5189. The sequence goes on along the minus strand of DASTIE010000201.1, from coordinate 3,876 downwards.
TTGGGACAGGCCGCGAGCCTCGCCGTCGATGACGCCGGCCCCGGCGTCCGGCCGGAGGACCGCGAGCGCGTCTTCGATCGCTTCTGGCGCGCACCCGGCGCGCCCGCCGGCGGCACCGGGCTCGGCCTGGCCATCGCGCGCTGGATCACCGAGCACCACCACGGAACCATCTCGGTCCAGGAGTCCGATTCGGGCGGCGCCCGCTTCGAGGTTCAGCTGCCCGCGGCTCCCGCCAGCCCGCCAACCCGGCAGGCCCCGGAGGCGACGTCGTGACGCGGTCCCGTGAGGGCTTGGAGGGATGGACGATGCCCCGCGACGTTGCCGCTGGAGCGCTCCCACCGCGGCCGTATGCTCACGCCTTGGACGTGAAGCTCCACGCGTTCCCCTCGCGGGACCGCGAGTTCCTCGACTTCGCGCAGGCGGCGTTCAACGTGCTGGCCGAGCCGCGGACCACCGAGGCGCTCCAGCGGGCCCTCCGGATCCGCTACCCGGCGGCCGCCGTGACGCAGCAGGCCGAGCTGGCGCGACACGGCGAGGGGCCGCTCGTCTGGTACGCGTTCCGCACCGCGGCCATCGGCCTCCCGCCGATCGGGACCGACGCGGACGAGTTGGAGGCGTGGGCGATCATCGACGACGAGATGCGCTTCGTGGAGGTCAGCCCCGCGCTCGCGCGGATCGTCGAGCTGCCGGCGCGGCGGATGCTCGGCCACCGGATCGAGGACTTCAGCAACCCGGCCGATCCGACCGTCCGCGAAGACATCGGCCGGCTGTGGGCGGAGTTCCGCGACGGTGGCGTGATCTCGTCGACCGTGCGTTTCAACTATCTCGACGGACGGCCGCGCGAGCTGGGCTACCGCCTCACCGCCAACGACGACGGCGAGGGCCGGCATCGGCTGGTGGTCAGCGTCCTGCCGCCTTCCGAGAGATAGCCCGCGGGCGGGTTGGCCGGGGCGGTAGCATCGCGGCTCGATGGAGGACCGGTTCGACGTCGTGATCGTGGGCGGCGGCTCGGCGGGCTGCGTGCTCGCGAACCGGCTGTCGGAGGACCCGGGCACGCGCGTGCTGGTCCTCGAGGCCGGTCGACCCGACTGGCGCTTCGACGTCTTCCTGCACATGCCGGCGGCGCTGACGTTCCCGATCGGCAGCCCGATCTACGACTGGGGCTATCGCTCCGAGCCCGAGCCGTTCATGCACGGCCGCCGCGTGTACCACGCCCGGGGCAAGGTGCTCGGGGGCTCGTCGTCCATCAACGGCATGATCTTCCAGCGCGGCAACGCGCTGGACTACGAGCGCTGGGCGACCGTTCCCGGCATGGCCGAGTGGGACTACGCCCACTGCCTGCCGTACTTCCGGAAGATGGAGAACGCGCTGGCGGCCGCCCCGGACGACCCGTATCGCGGGAAGCACGGGCCGCTCGTCCTCGAGCGCGGGCCGGCGACGAGCCCGCTGTTCACGGCGTTCTTCGAGGCCGTGCAGCAGGCCGGCTACGCCCTGACCGAGGACGTGAACGGCTATCGCCAGGAGGGCTTCGCGCCGTTCGACCGCAACATCCATCGCGGGCGCCGGCTGTCCGCCGCGACCGCCTACCTGAAGCCGGCGCTGCGGCGGCGCAACCTCGAGGTCCGGACGTCCGCGATGGTCACCGGCATCACGTTCGACGGCCGGCGCGCGACCGCCGTGGAGTACCGATCCGGCGGCGGGTCGCACACGGTCGATGCGGGCGAGGTGATCCTGGCGGGCGGCGCGATCAACACGCCGCAGCTCCTGCAGCTCTCGGGGGTCGGGGATCGAGCCCACCTGGTGGGGCTCGGGATCGACCCGGTCCAGCACCTGCCCGGCGTCGGGCAGAACCTCCAGGACCACCTCGAGGTCTACATCCAGCATGGCAGTCGCGAGCCCGTGTCCATGCAGCCACACGCGACGCAGCTGTGGCGCCGCCCGTTCATCGGCGCGCAGTGGCTGTTCCTTCGCGGCGGCCCCGGCGCAACGAACCACTTCGAGGCCGGCGGCTTCGTCCGCGGGGACGACGACGTCCAGTACCCGAACCTGATGTTCCACTTCCTGCCGCTCGCGATCCGCTACGACGGATCCGCCCCGGCAGGCGGCCACGGCTACCAGGTCCACGTCGGGCCGATGTACTCCGACGCCCGCGGGACCGTCCTCATCCGGTCCACCGATCCCAGGCGTCATCCGGAGCTGGTCTTCAACTACCTCTCCACCGACCAGGACCGGCGCGAGTGGCTCGAGGCCGTCAGCGTGGCCCGTCGGATCCTCGGACAGCCGGCGTTCGAGCCCTACGACACCGGCGAGCTGTCACCCGGCCCGGGCGTCCAGACGGAGGTGCAGATCCTCAACTGGGTCGGCAACGAGGGCGAGACGGCGCTCCATCCCTCGTGCACCGCGCGCATGGGCGAGGACGTCGACGACGGCGCGGTCATCGATCCGGCGACGATGCGAGTCCACGGCGTGGACGGCCTGCGGGTGGTCGATGCGTCCGTGTTTCCGTTCGTCACGAACGCGAACATCTATGCCCCCGTGATGATGGTCGCCGAGCGCGCCGCCGACCTGATCCGCGGTGACACCCCGCTGTCGCCGGAGCACGTGCCGTTCTACCGGCACCGCGCCCCTGCCGGAGCCGGGGTCGGCCCCGGCGAAGCGATCCCCTAGGCGCCCTTCCGCTTCCGCCCGCCGCGGCCGCCCGGGATCGGGCCGCGTGACAGGTAGATCCCGCCATTGCGCACGCCGAGGTTCACGGCGCTGCCGGAGGCCTTGATCTGGCGCGCGATGGCGGCGCGGATCGTGACCAGCTTCTCGTTGTCCTCGAGCTCGATCTTCTTGATCGTCGACGCGCCGCCGGCGCCGAGCTCGTTGAGGACCTTCTCGATCGTCTGCTCACGCTTCTTGATTGCAAGCTGGCGCGGGCTCAGGGCGCGCGGCTTGCGCGCCTTGGGTGCAAGCTCCTCGGGTTTTGCATCGCGAACTCGAACCATGGGGGCCTCCTTGCGGGATGTTTGCGATCGTGCGCGGATCGTGACGAACGGGCTCGTAGCGTAACGAGCCCCGCGCTGAAATACAAAAACCTGCCGCGGCGCTGACGGAGCGGGCTAACCGATGATCTGACGGAGCGCGAAGACGACGTTCGCGGGTCGCTCGGCGAGGCGGCGCATGTACCACGGGTACCACGCGTGGCCGTATGAGATGAGGTCACGGACGGCGTAGCCCTCGCTGACCAGCCGTCGTTGCTGGTCCATCCGGATTCCGTACAGCATCTGGACCTCGAAGCTCGTCTTCGGAAGGCCCATCGCGGTTGCGTGCTCCGCGATCTGCTCGATCAGCCGGACGTCGTGCGTGCCGAGCCCGAGACGAACATCGCGGCCCTGCTGGCGGCCCTCGAGCAGCGCGACGGCCAGCGCCACGAAGCTCGTGTCCACGTCGTGGCGCGACTGGTAGGCGATCGTGTCCGGCTCCGCATAGGCGCCCTTCACCAGCCGGATGCGCGGGTCGAGCGGCATGAGGCGCTGGATGTCCGCGGCCGTGCGCCGCAGGTACGCCTGCAGGCACAGGCCGGTATTCGCATGCGTCGCCTTGAGCCGTTCATAGAACGAGATCGTGCCCTCGGCGTAGGCGCTGCCCTCCATGTCGATCCAGAAGGTCCGACCACCCTCCGAGGCCTTGGCCGCGAGGCGCTGGGCCCGCTCGAGCGTCCGCTCGACGTCGATGTCATAGCCGAGCTGCGTCAGCTTGACGCTGACCTCGCCGTCCAGGCCGCGAGCCGCGATCTGGTCCATGAGGTCGATGTAGTGCTGGGCCGTGTTCTCGCACTCCATCAGCGTCTCGACGTTCTCGCCCAGGCGCGTGAACTCCGAACGGATCCCT